>JAFVBP010000068.1 GCA_017479925.1 Selenomonadaceae bacterium
ACATCTTTCAACGACACGTCCGACATCGACGAACTCAAAGCCGACATCGTCTTGATTGAAAATCGGCTTGACGATTTCGCTTATCAGCTTGACAACGTCGCCGCGAACATTGATTCAAGCGCATCCGAATACACTTTGCCGACCGCGTCGACCGTCACCAAAGGCGGTGTTGTCATCGGCGCGGGTTTGTCAATGGCGGGCGACACGCTCACGGTGACAGTTCAAGGCGGTTTGAGTTCGCCCGATTTCGACGAATATGTCACACTCGGCGGCGGTGCTCAAGCTACGAACACGACGCTTGACTTCGCAGGTTCAAAGATTTCAATCGACGGCGCGACTTTTTACGCAGGCTCCGTGACGGGCGGTTACGCGACGATTGCCGCAGGTTCGCGAATTTCATTGTCCGCGAATTCGACGATTATGGGCAACCCGAAAATCAGCGGCAACGTCACGTTCAGCGGCAACCCGACGTTCAGCGGCAACCCGACAATCAGCGGCAATCCGATGTTCAGCGGCTTCCCGACAATCAGCGGCAGCGTTTCACTTGGAGGCTTATTCTATTATGTAAAAAAAGGTACCTCAATTCTTTTACAAGCTAATAGCAATACAAAACCAATGTCAGAACGCGTAACTATTAGTGGCAGCCCGATCTTTACGGGTTCGCCAACGTTCAGCGGCAATCCGACTTTGAGCGGCAACCCGGCAATCACGGGCGACGCGTCAATCAGCGGCAACCCGACCGTTAGCGGCAATTCGGTTTTCACGGGCGGCGCGTCATTTCTCGGCGACGTCGACTTTCAAGGCAACGTGACGTTCAACGGCAGCGGGCTTTCGACCGAAGTGCTTTTGACGACCGTGCCGTCGACGACCGAAGGCGCGATGTGGATTGTGAATTGAGGTGACGACATGCTCGAATTCAATACCATGCGATTCGGCACGGACGTTTTCGACGCCGAATCAGCGACGCAATATCCGAAAGTCACCGCACGAATCAACGGCGAAGACGTAGCTTTTTTGTGCCGCGACGTGCAAATTTCGGAGCCGTCGATTGCGTTCAATTACGGCGGCGAAACGTATTACATCTACCTCGTCGACCCCGAAGACGACCTTGCAAGCCCGGTACAAATTTGTTGGGACGGTGTGACTTATGCGTTGGCGACAGATATTTGACGTATCGAAGTTTAAATTCAACGATCATTAGCGAGGCGGTGACATCATGGAATATTTACAAATCGGCTCGTATCTGTGTGGCATTTTCAGCGTTGTCGGCGCGGCTTTCGTGTATGTCTTCGTTCGCCCGTTGAACAAATCGATTGACGGTGTTCAAGAAGCCGTCAACAAACTCAACGCCGAACTTCGCGCTTACCGCGAACAGCAACACCGCATGGAAGGCGAAATGCGCGAGCTCAAGTACTCCGTCCAGAAAGCTCACGACCGAATTGACAGCGCACTTGGGGAGCGTGCGAATCATGCTGGCGCGTTTTGACACCGACAAAATTATCAGCACGGGCTTAATTTTCGCGCTGATTTTGTTCGTCGTCGGCAACGTGATTCTGGTACTTTTCGGGCATGAGCCGCTGCCAATCGAATTTGGCAACACAATCGTCACGGGACTCGTCGCGTACATGGGACGTTCGCTCGTCGACAAACATCGAAAGGAAGAACCGTCATGAAAATTTTCATCAATCCCGGTCACAGCGTCGCGCAGGGTGAAGACCCCGGCACGTGTCATTTCGGTTTGCGTGAAGCTGATATCGCGCTTGCAATCGGACAACTCGTCGCCGATTATTTGACGTCCGCGGGCTGTCAAGTCAAAGTCTTTCAGTTCGACGGACTCGGCGAAATTTGCGACGCGTCGAATTATTGGAACTCCGATCTGTTCGTCAGCATCCACTGCAATTCGGCTGACAATCCGACGGCTTGCGGCACCGAAACTTTTTGTGTGTACGGTGCGGGCGCGGGTAAACGACTTGCTCAATGCGTTCAATCGCAGATTGTCAACAACTTGCCCGTCATCGACCGCGGCGTTCAGGAACGCGGATTCGCCGTTTTGACAGGGACGACTTGTCCCGCGATTTTGGTTGAGACGGCATTTCTCTCGAACAAAGTTGACGCTGAACTTTTACGCACGCGGCAAGACGATTTCGCACGGGCAATAGCTCGCGGCGTAACTGATTATCTCGTCGCCGTTCAGCCGAAGCCCGACGTCGTTGACGCGCAGAGGTGCCCGACATGTGGACAGTTAAAACCTTGACGGCTGTCGACGATAAAGGTAACTCCGTCACCGTCGCGGACAAAAAAATTACCGTTGCCGTCAAGCTCGACAACGGTTTTCGCATCACGAAAACTTTACGAAGCGACCACACGCCGCCCGTTTTGAGCGACGCCGTCAACCAACTCATTAAGCATATCCATCACGCCAACATAAATTAAGCTCCGTTCGCGGGGCTGTTTTTTTTTGCTCTAAATTCGGCTAGCAGCTTGTAATACGTCGTGCTTTTGAGACCCAACATTGCGCGGGCTTCCTTCGCCGTGATGATTTTTCGGTCGACCATGTCAATCACGCGGGCAAATTTTTTCGGCATTTGAGCGGCAGGGCGACCAATCGGGCGACCGGATTTCGTCTTGCCCGTGCGTTTCATTTCGGCGATACCTTCGGCTTGTCGGCGGCGAATCATGATTCGTTCAGATTCGGCAAACGCGCTCATGACTTCAATTATCACCTGCGTCACCATGTCGAAGAAAATTTTCGCGACGGCGTCATTGGGCGCGTCGATTAGCGTCGTCGGCACGTCGAGTATACGAACGATTACGCCGCGTGCTTTGAGTTCGCGCAACTCTGCCGTTATCAATTCTTTGTTGCGACCGATGCGGTCAATGCTCGTTACGAACAATTCATCGCCTTCACGCAGGCAAAAATCCTTGAGCTGTTGCCAACCTGCGCGATTGAAATCCTTGCCGCTGGCGTTGTCGACAATGATTTTTTCGACGCCGTGATTCTGCAGTGCCGTTATTTGCCGCGCCTCGTTTTGTGACGTGCTCGACACGCGCACATATCCGAATTTCATTTCGTAAAATGCCCCTCACGATTCTTGAATTTACGAACTAAAATCAAACGCCCGCCGTGCAAAATTGCTTGCTACGACGGGCTGAAATGGTTCCGTGCACATTTACGGACTCTGCCGCGAAAAAAAAATTTACTTGTAGACGTCGCCGCGCTTTCCAATTTTGACAATCAAGATGACGACTTCGGCGTCTCTTATCTGCGCGACGATTCGATAATCGCCGACGCGATACCTCCACAAGTTTTCTAACCCGCCTTCGAGTGCGCGACCTGTTGCACGCGGGTTTTCACAGCCGACAAGATTCGTTTCTATCCACGTGCGTATTCGGTTTTGAACAGTCGGGTCAAACTTCGCAAGTTTTTTCTGCGCGGACTTTTTGTATTGCACCGTGTAGCTCACGACTTCAATCCCCGCCAGAATTCTTCGTGCGAAATGATTTCGTCGTCTTCGTCCGCCAAAATCGCCTGCGCGTCGAGAATATCTTCTTCGTCTTCGAACACCTCGTCCATTTTACGCGGCAGGTATTCTTGCACGCTAAGCCCGCGTTTGCTCGCAAGGATTGACATCAACGAAAAAATTTCGTCGCTGAAATTTGCAGTCACTTCGACCATTTGTATCGCCTCCAAACAAAATCACAAATCTTTTGCGGACACGGCAAGCATATAAATTCCGCCTTGCATTAAGCCGGCTGAATACTTTGCGTTCCCGCGAACAGCCGTTGCCGTGTGTTTTTGCAGATACTCAACGTCTTTCGACAAATGTAAGTCGTCCATCAATTTGCCGCGAGCGTTTTGATCTAATTCGGGATTGAACACGTGCGAAAACAATCCGTAGACGATTACCCCCGGCCACCATGTCATCAGACGTGCGCGGTTGAATCAATATCCAAACTTCTTTCACTAAGCCGCTCTGTTTGTTCAACGTGCCTTGAATAGAAAAAATCCCGGAGACGTCATTGACACGAAAAACATCTTGAACTTCGCCTTCTTCTGTTGTCAAGCTGTACAAATCAACGCCGTCCAACCCGAATTGCGTTGCCTTTGCCGCAAAAGCAGCTTGAAATTGAGGAAGTGTCATCCCTAAATCAAGAATTTTTGCAGGCGCGGGCACGGGCGTCGGTGTCGATTTTGTCTCGACGGCAGGTGTGGGCGCGATCTGTTCAACTTTCGCCGGCGGCGTCGGATTTTGTGACGGCTTCGACGGCTCAGAAAAATGCGAGTAAGCAAAAATCGCCAAAATAACCGCACCGGCTTTGAGCCAGAACCGACGAGTTTTCTTTTTGTGTTCTTCGGGCGTCAATCGTGCCTCGGCTTTGTCGAAGACGGCGAAAAGTTTTTGATTAGACAAGTCGGCAGATTTTTTACCGTTGACATCACGAACCTTGAAAATTACTTTCGGCGACGCGAAATATTGTTTTCCGTCACGAACATAAATGCCGCCTTCACGATTGTCCATGTTCACTGAACGCGACAGTTCATGAAGTTTATCAATCGTCACGCCCAAAAGTGCGGCAACCGTTTCTTCGGGCATTGCAACTTGACCGCCTATCACGATAAAGCCGTCGTCGGGAATTTCGGCGTCAGGCGGAATAAAATTGATAACTTCGCCCGTGTCGGGGTCAGTCAATAAATCATCTTCGACAGGTAAAAGCGCGTCAAGAAAACTTTTGGCGTCTTGATAAGCTTTTTTGCGTTTACTGCCGCCGCCTTGTGCCTCACCGAAAACGACCAGATCACTGCCCGAATATTCGTTGAGTGAACGTTGATAGCCGTCGATAGTCGAATACATATCGGCGAACTGATAAATCAAATCACGGGCAGGGGACGCGTCCAAATTGTCAAGCCGCTCATTCAGTAACGATTGATGCACGGCATAACAAAAAAACGCCGTTTTACCCTCGACGGACAGCTCGTTGAACAACAAGTTACACAAAGCGCGTTCGCCGATATACGGTGAAAAATAAATGTCGTGCTCGTAAGCAAATGTCATCAACCCGTCGGTCGGCGTCGTGTCATTGTCATTGTGTTTGTCGATAAGCGCGGAAATGTCTTTGCGATTCATCCCCGCCATAATCTTGATGTCCAAATCTTCGGCGTAAGAAATTTGTCGGTCGGTCGGTTCCTCGAAGTCAATTTCGGTGAAAGTGTACGGCGGCATCAGCCCGCGATTGGCGACTTCCCTTTCGGCGGCGGCTTCGTCACGAGCGATAATTTTCAGCTTTGATTTCTTGCCGCTCGCTTGGTCAACGCCTCGAACATTGTACACGTGCCAAACAAAAACCATTGTCGTCACCTCCAGCTAAAAACCTCGTCCGCTTTTGACTTTTCAAGAACCGTTACTGAGTTTTTATGTCTGCGGCATGTCTGCAAACCGATATTTTCACGCCAACATCAAGCCATGGAGGGATACGGCAGAAAACCGCATTATCTCGCGCTTCACGCTGATTTCAAAATGGTGTTAGTGGGGGGTAAGTGGAGGAAATGAGAATTCAGACTTCATTTGTGCTCTCTCCTTCGCAAAAATGTTTATCATCAGGGTGATTGCGCATAAATTCTTGCAAACTGGTATGAAATTCTTCAGCCGTCATGCTGTCGAAGTAATCGCGTTGCCACTGAGTATAGTCGGGAATTTGCTCTTGCGTAAACAAAGCGATAAACTTTTCGGCGTCAATAATTCCCAGGTTATCAATCAAACATCTCATGCCGCGTTGCAACAACTTGCCATCGTAAGCCATTTTAATTCGCCTCCACAAACTTAACAAACTCGACCGGATTGAGCAAAACAAATTCGTTCGATTTAAGCTTTAAAAGCCTGTCATCGACGGTTAAAAAGTAATTGCAGCCGGCAATAATCGCGCTTGCGACGTGATAAGCGTCTTTTTGCTTTATTCCGGTCGAAATAAATTGCTCCGCTTTAGCCGCAACAGCTTCTGCCGAGTCGACGCTTATGTAAATTGATGTGTTTGACTTCAAAAACTGAGCTACATGTTCTCTGCGCGGCTTTCGCGGGCATTGAAGATTTTCGTAATGCAACATGTACGACGTTGCCAACTCGATTTCGCCGGCTCGAATTTTGTCTTGAATAAACAGCGTGGCTTGCGCCTCCTGAAAAATGCGCGGAAAGTTTGGGTCGTCGAACGGTCTGCCGAAACAACAGTTGTCCAAGTAAATTCTCAATGTGCGCGTCTCCTTGACGAAAAGTTTAGCACAACAACTTCGCGCTTAACGTGTTCAATCCTGCGCGGGCTGTAAAATATTTTGTATACCTTCACGCGGTGAACAAACCGATTAAGGTGTCCTTCGTGACTTCGGCGGGGTCAAGATTTATGTCGCAGTTGTCGGCGGTCACGTTGTCCAAGACAGCTCCCGCACGTTGCAAAATGTCGTTCAAGTTCAAGCCGGCGTTAAAGGTCGTCGCCATTGCCGAAACGATTTTTTCTGTAAGTTCGTCGCTCTTTGCAACGATTCGATTGCCCGTGTCGCGCGAAAAGAAATAAAATTTCTTCCCGCCGCGTTCGTCGACGTTCAGCACGCCCAAGAACATTTCGCCCGAAGAAATTTCGCACGGCACGCAAAAAGCAATTTCGTGCGCGTCAATCAAATATCGTCGGTCAATGCTATCTTGAGCCGCGTCGGCAAGAAACAGTTTGAACGGCACGACTTCGCTCGCATAACGATTGTAATGGTTGAGATTCACCGTGAGCATTTCGTCAACAAGCGTCTCGCCGACAAAGAACGCCTCGGTCGCGCCGCCGTTTTTAATCGGAGCGTCCGTCATGTCGCCCGAAAAAATTACCTTGCGCTCGTGCGTGTCGATAAAGTTCGCCTCGTCGAAGTCGTTTTGCCAACCGATGTCGCGCTTGCGGGAATTTAAATGCAAATCCAAATCCACGCGCACTTCGTGCTTACCGTCAAGCAGATTGAACCAGTGCACGCCGACGACGACGCCATTGCCCGCGAAGGTGTACGACGAGCCGGCGGGGACGTTGCCGACGAATTGTTTTTCGCTGACGGGCGCGGCGTACGTGAAGCGTTCGGGAATGAAAATCCTTTTGCCGCCGACGTTCGATTTAACGTCCGCCGCAATCGAATCGACAATCGCGCCGAGAATTTCTGTTGCGTCGAACTTCAAGCCGCCGCGAAAATCGTCCACAAATGCCTTGCCGTTGCGAATGGCGTAGATGATGCTTTGCGGTTTGGCAAGCCGATAGATAATCGCGTTGGCAAGCGAAACTTTCCTGAAGGTCGTGACGTTGGCAAGTTCCCGTTTGAGTTGCTCAAGATCGACGCTTTCGGCGCAAGTCAGTCGCTCCAAAAATTTCGGCGGCGCGGGCTTGTGATAACGGTCGGCAAGCTTGCGCATTTTGTTTATCGTCGATTTCATGTAAGCGGAATGCGGCTTGAACGCCAACCACAGCGGCTTAAACCTGTGGAAGACGCCCGCCAACTTTTCAAGCCCGTTCGTCGCGATGTATCTTGCAAAACAATTGTTCAACGAGTACACGAAAAGTTTGCCACGTTTCTCCCGCAAAGCCGCGACGGTATCGGCGTCCTTTATCAGCAACGTCGATTCGGTTGTCATGTAAATCATATAGCGCAGGAATTGCACGGGGTCGTTCGGCAAAATGTTCAGCAGTTCGCAAAGCCGAATTGCGAATTCTTTGTTCGGCACGTCGTCGACGTTCAGCTCAATGCGCAAAAACTTCACCACGGCAACGAGGTCGTCAAGCATTTCGTCGGAAAGAGCCGCGCCCGATTGAATCAGTTTGACGGCACGCTTTTCGATTTCGGCGTCGGCGATTGCGTCAATGACTGTGATTTTCACGGGCTTTGCGTCGGCGGGCAACTCCAATGCGTCGTTCGGAATGTAAACCGTTTCCCTGTCGAAAATGCCGAGGCGTTCAAAGCCGTAAGTCGACATGTAGTGCAGAATTTTGTTCGCCAAAATTTTTTGCGGCGTGCTTTCGGCGACAGTCCCGAAAGATTTGTAAAAGCCGCGATTCAGTTCAAAGATGTCGTAGCCGAATTTGCTTTTCATAACGTCGAAGATTTTTTCGTCGGCGACGCACGGACAAGCGCGAAAAGCTCTTTCCGTGACGAAGAAACCGTGCGCAAGATTTTTTTCGTTGTCCAAAGCATACGATTGCGCCGATTCGACGGTCGGCACGGCTTTGAACAGATTCAGCGCGGCTTTGACGAAGCCAAAAATTTCGTCGGCGGATTTCATGACAAAACCTCCTTAAAGCAAACAAGGACAGTCAACGACTGCCCCTGTCTTGTCGGCGGGAAGTAAAATTGAACAGTTTGCGCTAATAACAGGAACTTCCTGTGCCGAAAAATTTTCGTAATCAATTTCGCGAAGTGTATCACGCTTGAGATTCGTCTGTCAACAGCAACGTGACGTTGCATCCAACGGGATACGGTAAATCACTCAACAAATTGTTCCGTCGCTTTTAAAGCGACCGTTGCATCCAATTGGTCAAACCGCTCACTTCGACAGGTCGTCAACGGTCAAAAATTTTTCCAGGTCGTCGCGTTCGGTGACGTAAAGCGTGCGTTGATTCGTGAAGATGACAAAGCCCGGTTTCGCGCCCGAAGGTTTTTTGACGTAGCGGCATTGAACGTAGTCGACGGGCACTTTCGACGAAGCTTGAGCCTTCGAGAAATGCGCGGCGATTTCGGCGGCAAGTTGCAAAGTTTCTTCGCTGACGTTGCTTGAACGAACGATGACGTGCGAACCCGTGATGTCTTTGGTGTGAAGCCATAAATCGTCGGGCGCGGCGATTTTGAACGTCAAGCGGTCGTTCTGCGCGTTGTTTTTGCCGACAAGAATTTCCGTGCCGTCGGGCGCGGTGAACTTGAGCGGCTGCGGTTTCTTGCTTGAAGCGGATTTCTTGCGAGCGTCTTTGAGGTAACCGCCCGCGATTAACTCCGTGCGAATTTCGTCGATGTCCGCCAAAGTCGTCGAGGCGGTCAAGGCGTGCGCGACGGTTTCAAGGTAAGCGATTTCCGTGCGACAAAGTTCAATCTGCGCGGCGATAAATTTCGTCGAACGTTTGAGCTTGTCGTATTTTTTATAGCAAGCGGTGACGTTGGCGGCGACGGTCAAGCGTCGGTCGAGCGGAATTGAAATTTCTTCGCCCGTTTCGCTGTAAATGTTCGGTACGGTGATTTCGGCGTCGGCGTGATCTTTGAGTTGGTAGCGGTACGTCGACAGGTTGTCGGCACGAATCCGCCAATCGTCGGCATTTTCGGCGTTGGCAAGTTCGGCTTCGAGCACGGCAATTTTGTTGACGGCGCGTCGCAGTTCGTTGGTCGTGAGTTTGGCGAATTTTTCTTTGTCGGGCGGCACGTAAGCATTCGTGAGCGCGTCGGCGACCTCCAAAAGTTGCGACAGCGTGTCAAACGTGCGAACGTCCCCGCGCAGGTAATTCAGCTTGACGGCGGAAATTGCAAGAATTTTGCCCGCGTCGACAACCATGCACGGCGTCGGATTTTTCGCCCCGTCACGACCCGCTTTAAAAGCGGGGGAACAATTGTCGCGACGTGTCGTTGTCAACGTTCCGACTTGTTCGCCGCGAACTGAAAAATTTTCTCCGCTGTTGATAATCATGCACGGAGTCGGATTTTTCGCCTCGTCGCGGATTTCGGTCAACGCGTCGCGCAGGCTGTCGAAGTCTTTGGCGTCGAGCGCGGAAATTTTCATGTCGACGGGCAAGCCGGCAAGGTAAATCGTTTCGCGAACGCTTTGCGGACCGAAACCTTGACACGCGTTCATAATCGCCTTGTCGAGCCGCGAATTTTCGTCGAGTTTGATGCGTGACAAAATTTCGTCAACGTTCGCCGCGAAGATGTCGAGCTTGTCCTGCGCGGGCGGCAGTTGATAATCTTGATTCGGCAAAACGGTTCGCACGCGGCTTGATGTCGTGCCGATTCGTTTGAGCGCGTCGACAATTCGCCCGTCGGAAATCAAAATCAAGTTGCTGTACTTGCCGATAAGTTCAGCCGCAAGCGTGAAAGTTTGAATTCGTCCGCCCGCGCCGATTGAGTCAATGTCGACGAAAATTATTCGGTCAAGCTGATGTTGTCGCACGGCGGCGATTCGTCCGCCTTCAAGATTTTTTCGCAAGACCATGCAAAACGTCGGCGGTTCAGGCAAATTTTCGGGCGACTTGTCAACGACGTGCACCGAAGGATTTTGCGGCGCGGTTGAAATTCGCAACAGCAAAGTTTTGCCCGGCTGACGGATTGTCAACGTCAAATTCGCCTTGTTTTGTTGAGTGATTTTGTCGACGCGCCCGCCGATTAAAAGTCGTTCGAGTTCGAGCGTCAACGGTCGCATCGAAAAGCCGTCCAAGTTCAAAGGTATCACCTCTTGCAGGGAATAAATTTTGCGCACAAAAAATCCGCCGCTCTCGTGCGACGGAAAAATTTCGTCGTCAATCGGTGCGTTGAGCTTTCATTGCCAACTTGTTCGCGTACATTTCCTTGTCGGCGCGCTTGAAAACGTCGTCCGCGTTCGTGTCGACTGCCGGGTCGTAAAACGCAATGCCGACGGCGGCAGAAACTTTTTCCCACGGTTCGAGCAAATCGTTGGCGTTCTTGCGAATCATTTCGGCGCGGAACTGCTTGACGAAATATCTGCACAGCGAAACTTTTTCGCCTTCGACGACAACGACAAATTCGTCGCCGCCGACGCGGTAAACATTTTCCGTGCCGAAAATCGAACAGGCAAGTTTGCAGGCGTTAATTAAATACTCGTTGCCGCGTTCGTGCCCGTAGGTGTCATTGACGCGCTTGAGGAAGTTGACGTCAATCATCACGATACAAAAATTCGCGTTGCCGTCGGAAATTGCGTCGTTGAGATTACTGATTGTCTTGGTGTAAGCGGTTTTGTTTTTGATGCCCGTGAGCGAATCCGTGTTCGCAAGTTCGTCCATTGCGAAAACGCGAATTTGCATGTTGGCGACCTGGACTTTGGCAAGTTGCAGGTGTTCCAGGTACGTCGAAATATTTTCGGTCATCTTCAACAGCGAGGAGTAAAGATTTTCTATCTCGTCGCCCGTTTGCACTTGAAGATTTTTTATCCGCTCGTAATGCTTGCGGCGTTCGGTCGGGTCGTCGTAAGAGAAATTCCGCGCACAGTAAGCCATCGTGTTGACGGGCAAAATGATGTTGTTTTCGATAAACCACAGCCCGATCACGAAAATGAAGATAAAACAGCCCGTGAACAGCGCGGCAAGTTTAATCATGAACGAACGCATGTGGTCGGACAACACTTCCAGCGAAAAATCGACAATCGCGTAACATTGACATTTGCCGTTGTGGTCGTACAGCGGCTTGTACAGCGTCAACAAATTGCCGTATTCGTCGTTGGAAAAAATCGGGCGAATCGGTCTGCCGGCAAGCAAGTCGTGCCTGAATTCTTCGGCGACGGGGTCAAGCGGAACAATTTGCCCGGGCTTGTCGGCTTTGACGGTGGACGTTTCCAAGTCAAAAATGACGTGACAGCCGTCCTCCTCGATTCGGTAGATGTAAATGTATTGAATATACGTGTTGCTGTTTTTGATGGCGTACAACTTCTCTTCAATTTCGCGATACTCTTCGTAACTGCGACCGAGTTCTATGTATTCGTCGATGTGTTCGGGATTTAATTCGTTCAAAATGACGGCAACCATGCTGTCGACGGTTTTGATTCGGTCACTCATTGCGGCGTCGCGGAAAAGAAAGTAGCTGATAAACGAAATCGAAAACGACACGAACAGCGAACTCACCATCAAAATCACAAGCATTTTCGTGCGAAGTGACGACGACGACAGGTAATTTTTCGTGCCCAAAGCCTGTTGCATTTCGTCGGACAACGGTGCCTGCTTTCTGCCCAAAACTTTGAAGTCCGCCACTATCGATTTGGGCGTCGACTGCAGCAGGACGAACGCCAAAATCAGCGACAGACCTTTGTCGAGGAATTCGCCCAAAAAGTTTGTGGCGAAGTTCACGTGAATTTCGCTGACCGTTTGCGTGAAACTCGTCGAGTTGAGCAAAGTGTAAATTATCACCGCCGAGGTACCCGTCAAAAGCGTCAACGGCAAAATCAACATTGCCACCTTGTTGAGGCTCTTGAAGAAACCTTTGCGCGCGAAATAAGCCGCGTAAGCCGCGACGAATATATTGACCGTCGAGAAATACATCTGTTGCGAATCCAGAAACGACGCTATAAGGTTCGTGAAAAAGCCGACCGCGATACCGGGAACATAACCGCCGAGCGCCGCGATAAAAATCGTGCCGCATGTGTCCAGGTAAATGATTAGCCCGAATTTCTGCGCGATATACGAACCAAATAAATTCAAAATCAATGCTTCAAAGCAAACCAGCAGAACTCTTTGCTTGGGCATATGGAGCTTCCCCTTCGCAGAAATTTTGACGATTATATCATACGCTTGAAAAAAGTCTACAGCCCGCCGTTGACAAAGTTTTTCGCGCTTGAAGGAAGTTAATCGCCTTCGTCAAAGTTATCTCGTCGAGGTGATTGACATGCAAAATTTCAAACGCGTGTTTCTGATTGTGCTTGACAGTTTCGGTATCGGCGGCGCGTCGGACGCAAAACTTTTCGGCGACGACAACCCGAACACTTTGGCAAGTTGCGCTTCGTCGACGAAATTCAGCGTGCCGAATCTTGCGAAACTCGGACTGTTCAACATCGACGGCGTCAACTGTTGCCCGGCTGAAAAAAATCCGCAAGGCGCATTCGGCAGATTGATCGAGGCTTCCGCGGGCAAAGACACGACCATCGGGCATTGGGAAATTGCCGGCGTGATTTCAAACCGACCGTTGCCGACCTATCCCGAAGGTTTTCCGCCTGACGTTATCGCCGCGCTTGAAAAAAGTTTCGGGCGAAAAATTCTTTGCAACAAGCCTTATTCGGGCACGCAGGTAATTCACGATTTCGGGCGCGAACACGTCGAAACGGGCGCGTTGATTGTTTACACTTCCGCCGACAGCGTCTTTCAAATTGCCGCGCACGAAGACGTTGTGCCCGTCGACGAATTGTATGATTATTGTCGCACGGCACGGAAATTTCTGCGCGGGACTCACGGCGTCGGTCGAGTGATTGCCCGCCCGTTCGTCGGCGAATATCCGAATTACGAACGCACAAGTCGCCGTCACGATTTTTCATTGGAGCCGCCCGCCGAAACGATTTTGGACACGCTCAAAAAAAATAATCTCGCGTCAATCGGCGTCGGAAAAATTTCGGACATTTTCGCCGCACGCGGGATAACTCGTTCTTTGGGCGTCAACGAAGACAATCGCGACGGCATGTCCAAAACTTTGCGCGTCATGGACGAAGATTTTCGCGGACTGTGCTTCGTCAACCTGGTTGATTTCGATATGAAATTCGGGCACAGGCGCGACGTTGACGGCTACGCGCAGGCTTTGACGGACTTCGACGTTGACCTCGGAAAATTTCTGTCGAAGATGCGCACCGACGATTTGTTGATGATGACTGCCGATCACGGTTGCGACCCGAAAGCGCACGGCACCGACCACACCCGCGAAAACGTTCCGCTGATTGTTTGCGGCGAACAAATTCAATCGGGCGTCAACTTGGGCACGCGACGGACTTTCGCGGACATTGCGGCGACATTGGCGGAAATTTTTAACGTCGACTTTGAGACACGCGGCGAAAGTTTCTTGCGCGCAATAATTTGACGCAACGGCAACGGCAACAGTAAATCCGGCCGACATGGATGTCGGCCGCCCGCAGTTGATACAGGATGTATCACCTGCGGGATGTTTTCTTTTGCTACTTTTCTTTTGCGCCAAAAGAAAAGTAGATCAAGCGCAACGGCAATCGAAGCGACGGCGCACGTCAACCAAAACTGTCGCCGCGAAAAATTTCTGTGAAACGCTTGCCGTGTTTGATATAATGTCGCCAAAAATTTTGGAGGTTTTCATCATGGCAACGATAATCGCTCCGTCGATTCTTTCGGCGGACTTCGCACACCTTGCCGACGAGGTCAAAAAAGTCACCGACGCGGGAGCCGAATACGTTCACGTCGACGTAATGGACGGCACATTTGTACCCGAAATCACAATCGGCGCGGGCGTCGTCAAAAGTCTTCGCAAAGTCACCGACGCCGTTTTGGACGTGCATTTGATGGTTGAGCACCCCGAAACTCAGGTTGAAAGTTTCGCCAAAGCCGGCGCGGACATCATCACGTTCCACGTCGAAGCGACACGTCACGCGCACCGACTCATCCAAAAAATTCACTCGCTCGGTTGCAAGGCGGGCGTCGCGCTCAATCCCGGCACGTCGCTTTCAATGGTCGAAGAACTCATCGAAGACGCCGACATGATTTTGATTATGACGGTCAATCCCGGCTACGGCGGACAAAAATTCATCGAGTCGCAGCTCGGCAAAATTCACATGCTCTATCACATGATTGACGAAATGGAAACCGAATGCGACATCGAAGTCGACGGCGGCATTAACGCCGAAACTTCCGATTGGGTTCGCGAATCGGGCGCAAACGTCCTTGTCGCGGGTTCGGCGGTTTACGGCGCGGCGGACGTTGCCAAAGCGATTAAAGACATCCGCGGCAAAGAAATTGCTCACCATCACCACCACGACGAGGATTGACAAATGTTCGGTAAAAAATTTTGGGCGACGTTGCTTGTCGTCGGGAGCTTGATTGCACCCAACGCCGCTCATGCCGAAATTCAAACTTACACGGGCGTCGGCGAATACGTCATGGGCGAACGCGACACCTTGGAGACCGCCAAACAGGCTGCCAAAGACAAAGCCCTTCGCAACGCGCTCGAACGTGCCGGTGTTTTGATTCAAAGCCGCTCACGCACCGAAGATTCGGAACTTGTCGAAGACGTGATAACTTCGCAGACGGGCGCGGTTTTGCAAGTCGTCGAAGTCGTCTACGAACGCGAAGATCTTTTGATTCGTGCGACGGTCAAAGTCGACATTGACGCCGAAGATCTCAATCGCCGTTTGGAAGCTGCCGTCAAACCGACTGCCGACAAAATTTCGCTGTCGAATCAAAAGCTCGACGAAGCAACGCAACTTTGGCACGACGGTCAAGACGACGCGGCACTCAAATTGTTGTCGGAAGCGGCGACGCTCAATCCAAACAACGCGGAAATTTTCCTCAAGCGTGCGATTATCTGCGTCAGCAACGGCAAATTCGCTCAAGCGGCGGACGACGCGAACAAAGTTTTGCAACTCAAGCCGAATCACTCAATGGCATTGTGGATTCGCGGCGCGGCTGCTTTGACGGCGGGCGACAATTCTGCGGCACTTGCCGACCTGAACGCGGCGATTGATTCCGACCCGCTCAACAAGCACGCGTATTATTTTCGCGGCATTTACTTCAAAACCGTCGGCGACAAGAAACGTGCCCGCGCAGATTTTTTGAAGGCTAAAGAACTCGGCTACACCGGCTCCGTCGGCGATAAATTCTTGGAGGCTAATCCATGATTTTCGATTCACACATGCACACGAAATTTTCTGCGGATTCGGACATGTCGGCTTTGGAGGCGATTGACCGCGCACGCAATTTGAATTTGGGCGTCGTCTTCACGGAGCATTTCGATTTCGGCGTCAGCGTCGACGGCAAAAATTTCGACTTCGACCCGACCGCTTACATGACCGAATATGCCAATCTGCGCGGCTCGAATTGTCGGCTCGGTGTCGAAATTGGCTTGCGGCAAGTGGCGCGTGAAGTCAACGCCGAATTTTTGTCGCGGGCGGATTTCGATTTCGTCATCGGCTCGATTCACCTCGTCGACGACCTGGACATTTACTATCCCGAATTCTACGCCGACAAGGACAAGCCGACCGCTTACCGAAAATATTTCGCGCAAATGGCGGCGGAAGTTGAAGTCACCGATTTCGACGCGCTCGGACATATCGATTACATCTGTCGCGCCGCGCCGTACGACAATCCCGAAATTGATTACCCGACTTTCGCCGCCGAAATTGACGCCGTGTTGAAAATCGTCATCGCCCGCGAAAAGGTTTTGGAAGTCAACACGCGCAGGTTCAACAGTGACCGCGCCGTTCGTGAGCTGGTGCCCGTTTACCGCAAATATCGCGAATTGGGCGGACGTTTCGTTACGCTCGGCTCGGACGCGCACAGAGTTTCAGCCGTCGGGAATTACTTTGCCCGTGCAGTGAATTTTGTTCGCGAACTCGACTTGACTGCCGTCACTTTCCGCGAACGCAAACTTGAACTTTTGGAGTGAAGCCGTGATAAGTTTCGTCAAAAACATTTGGCACGCCGTACCACAGCGTCAACGAAGCAATGCCGTCTGCCGCAAATATCGCGAATTGGGCGGACGTTTCGTTACGCTCGGCTCGGACGCGCACAGAGTTTCAGCCGTCGGGAATTATTTCGCCCGTGCATTGAATTTTGTTCGCGAACTCGACTTGACTGCCGTCACTTTCCGCGAACGCAAACTTGAACTTTTGGAGTGAAGCCGTGATAAGTTTCGTCAAAAACATTTGGCACGACCCGCTCGTCGACAAGTTAAAAAAGTCGCTGAACGAACTTTACCACTCGGCAGCCGCGTCACTGCAAAGTTTCGGTGATGCGCTGATGTTGCCAATCGCGATTTTGCCGATGATGGGTCTGTTTCTCGGTATCGGCGGCGCGCTGTCAAACGTGAACACGTTGACGGCGTTTCCGTTCCTGAACGTCTACTGGTTGCAATACGTCTTGCTGATTATGGCGGACGCGGGCAACGTCGTTTTCGCAAACCTGTCGATACTTTTTGCAGTCGGACTTGCCGTCGGTTTGGCGCGCACGGACAGAGGCACCGTCGGGCTTGCGGCGATTTTGTCCGTGCTGATAACGAACGCGACGATAAACACCGCGCTGAAAATCACGGGCAAGCTTGCCGAAGACAATTTATATGCCGTCGGGCAAGGCATGTCTTTGGGCGTTCAAACTTTGGAGACGGGCGTTTTCGGCGGAATGATCGTCGGCGTCATGACTTGGCACCTGCACCGAAAATTTCGCGAAACGACACTGCCGCCGTTTTTGAGCTTTTTTGAGGGCTCGCCGTTCGTGCTGTTGGTCTGCGCGGTCGCCTCAATTTGTCTGGGCGTGGAGATTTACGTCATCTGGCCGCACTTTCAGGAGCTGATATTTTTAAGCCCCGAAACATTCAAGTCGGACAGCTACGTCGACACGCTGATTTACGGTTGCTTTTTGCGGATGCTCGGACCGTTCGGACTGCACCACATATTTTATCTGCCGTTTTGGACGACGGCACTCGGCGGCACCGAAATCGTCAACGGTCAACTCGTCGAAGGCACGCAGAAAATTTTCTTCGCGCAACTTGCCGACCCGTCAACCGTGAAATATTACGACGGCATTTCGCGTTTCATGTCGGGACGCTTTATCACGATGATGTTCGGCTTGCCCGGAGCCGCGTATGCAATTTACAAAACCGCGTCGCCGCAAAACCGAAAAGTTGTCGGCGGCATGATGATTTCGGCGGCACTCACGTCGTTTTTGACGGGAATAACCGAGCCGATTGAATTCGCGTTCCTGTTCGCCGCGCCGCGCTTGTACCTCATGCACGCGTTCTTCGACGGTTGCGCGTTCATGCTTGCGCACATGTTGCAAATCACAATCGGGCAAACTTTTTCGGGCGGGCTGATTGACTTTATCATGTTCGGCGTCGCGCAGGGCGTCGATAAGACGAATTGGCCTTTCGTGTTGATTGTCGGTGCACTGTGGTTCGCGCTGTACTATTTTTCGTTCAAGTTCATGATCGAAAAGTTCAACCTGCAAACACCGGGACGCGGCGAAAAACTTTTGCTCGCCAAAGAAAAAAGATTGCCCGACGAACAGTAAACTCGCAAACAAAAAATCCCCTGTCGCTTTAAAAGCGACGGAACAATTTGAGTTCACCACGACGTTTTCGACAACAAAAAATCCCCGCTCAACCGAACGGGGAAATTTTTTTGTTGCCGACACTTGAATTCGGTTGCCGCGCAGATTTTACTTCCTGACGAAATTGGAGCCGCTGATTTCGTAGTTTTCGCCGTTGACGCTGAAAGTCGTCGCCGTGAAGTCTTTGAGCGTGACAGCCTTCGTGGTCGTGCCGACTTTGAACGCGATTGAATTGCCGCTGACCGAAGCCGTAAAGTCGCCGCCGAGTTGAAGCGCGTCTTCGTCGCCGAAACCGTAGATGACATCCTTGCCGCCGCTGTAAATGAACGTGTCGGAGCCGTCGCCGCCCCAAAGCGAATCGTTGCCCGCGCCGCCGTCGAGTGTGGAGCCGTTGTCGCCCGCATAAATTTTGTTCGACTTCGCGTTGCCGACGATTGAAACTTCGCCCGTGACGAGCGCGCCGCTGATTGTGACGATTTTGCTGAAATTCGCCGCGTCGAAAGTCGTTTCCGTCGCGTTTAAGGTCACGGCAGTTTTTGAGGTGTCGAAGATGCCTTCCTCAGCGAAAATGTTGACTCGCGTCTTGCCGCCTTCGACGAAAGTTATCTTGTCGCCGAGCGCGTCCGCAATCGTCAACGAATTGTCGCCGAAACCGATAATCACGTCGTCGCCGCTCAAGTCAAAGTTTTTAATCGCCGAGGTGAGCGAAATTCTGTCGGAGCCGACGCCGTAATCGGAAATCGTGTCGTTACCGCCGTCGCTGACGAAAGTATCGCCGCCCTTGCCGCCGATCAAAATGTTGTCGCCGCCGCCGCCGTCAATTTTGGCGTCATTGCTGTTGGTGATGATTGAGTCGTTGCCGTCAACCGCTAACCACTAACCACTACTTTGTCGTCGCCGTCGCCGCGTAAGTGCCCGTGAAATTCGACAGGAGCGTCACGCCGTCATTGGCAACGATTTTTTCGCTGAAATAAGTCTTGACCGTGTCGCCGTCGTCGCCCGTGAGCGTCAATTTCCGCGTGACTGCAGTGGCGTTGACGTTCGGGAAATCGTTATCCGTCACGTAAGTTCTTGAGCCGTAATTGGCATTGAGAATCACCCAATCGCCGTCGACAATCCTGTCCGTGTAGAAAATTTGTTCGAGCACGGTTGAGCCGTCCGCGTCGACGATTTTGACGTTGGTGCCGTTCGCCGCGTTTTTGAGCGTCATCGTCGAGGTGCCCGCCTTGACGACAACGTCATTGCCTTTGACCGAAGCGGTAACCTGCGCGTAGTCGACGATTTTGATTGTGTCGCCGTAGCCGTAAGCCCGTAACGGTGTCTTTGCCGCGACCCGCGACGAACAGGTAAATGTTGCCGCCGTCGTCGACGTTCGAGGTGACCGAATCGTTGCCCGCGCCCAAGTCAAGCGAAAGTCCCGTGCCGTGAACTTCAACGCTGTCTTTCCATCCGTGCCGACGTAAGACAAGCCGTCGTAAAAGCCTTCCGCGAAAACGACTTTGTAACCTTCGGGCACGGCGAAATTCTCACCGACGGCGTTGGCTTTGACCGTCAAAATCTTGCCGTCGAGCGTGAGACTGTCGTTCAATTCGTCTGCGTCCAAATTTTCGGCAACGCCCGTGACAGTCAACAGCGTTTCGCCGACAACTTCGTCCGCGTAAGTGACGGTTTTGGCGTTCGTCAACGCGTAACTGCCGGTTGTGCCTGCGTCAATGAGCGTCGCCGTCGTGCCGTCGAGCGTCCAAGCTTTGGCAACGTCAGTGACTTTCGGGCAATCTTCGGCAAGTTCAAGTTCGTAATCGCCCGTCGTGGTGAGCGTGACCGTCGTTTGATTCAGCGCGTCAGGCGACAGAATTATCTTGTTGGTGCTGATGTCCAAGTCGTTTTCGGTAGCCGCCGAGTTCAAGCCGTCAATCGTGAAGAGCGTTTCACTGCCCGCGTCGACGAAAGTAATCGTCTTGCCGTCGTCGGAGAGTTTCGCGCCCGCCGTGAAAGTTTTCGAGTAAGTGGCGGTGCCGTCGCCAATCGTCAACGCAAAATCTTCGGTTGACACGGTTTCGATGCCGCCGATTGTCACGTCGCCCGCAACGAGCGAATTATTTTCGACGGAAATTGATTCGACCGTGGCGTTGAGTTCAATCACGTCGCCCGCCGAAAAATTCGTGACCGTCAAGCTTGTGACGCCTTCGCCGACCGTGATTGTGTCGTTGCCCGTGCCCGTCGAAATCGTTGCGCCGTCGATTGTGGCGTTGATTGAATCGTCGCCGTCGGTGAGCGCGATTGTTTTTGACGTGCCTTCGATGTTGACGCTGTCCAAAGTCGCCGCGCCTTTGAGCAGGATTGAGCCTTCGCCGACCGTGACCGTGATGTCGTCGCCGTCGCCGCCCGAAATTGAAACGTTGTCGCCGCTGTTGATGATTGAATCGTCGCCCGTGCCACCGTCAATTTTGGCGTCGTTGCTGTTGGTGATGATTGAGTCTTTGCCGTCAACCGCTAACCACTAACCACTACTTTGTCGTCGCCGTCGCCCGCGTCGATTGTGGCTTTTTCGCCGTTGTTGGTTATCGAGTCGGAGCCGTCGCCGCCGCTCATGGAAACGTTTTGATAGTTGCCGTTGTAGAGCGTATCGTTGCCCGTGCCCGTCAATAGTGGTTAGTGGTTAGTGGTTAGTCGTCGTCCGCCTCGCCGTCAATAGTCGTGCCTTCAGCCGTGGCGACAAGTGTGTCGTTGTCCGCGCCGCCGTCGAGCGTCATGCCGTCTACGCCGCTGAAACTGATTGAATCTGCGCCGTTACCGCTCATGATTAAAAGGTCTTTGAGCGAAATGCCGTTGCCGCTGATTGTGTCGTCGCCGTCGCCGCCGTCGATTGTCGATGATTCGAGCGTGCCGCCTGCGTAAAAATAATCGTTGTCCGCGCCCAGGTTTATCGAAAGATCTTTTGAGTCGCCGCTCTGCAACGCAAGCGAATCATTGCCCGCGCCCGTGTTGATTGTCGAACTTTTGAGCGTGGCATTGTACGCGTAAAACTTGTCGTCGTCGCCTGCGTCGATTGAAACGTTTTCGACGTTGGAGCCGGAAAGGTCGAAGCTGTCGTTGCCCGCGCCGCCGATTATCGTCGTGTTGGAATAAATGTTCGCGACCGAGTCGTCGCCGTCGCCCATGTCGGCAACCAAGGCAGCTTTGTGCGGATTTGAAATTGTAAGCGTGTCGGAACCTGCGCCCGCGACGATTGAAATTGTCGAGTTTTCGTCGCCGCTGACGCTGAAGAAATCGTTGCCCGCGCCCGCATTAATTGAAACGTTCGCGCCGCTGTTGGTGATTGAGTCGTCGCCTAAACCTGCCGCGATTGTCACGTTCGTTGCGATGTTGGTGATTGTGTCGTTGTCGTCGGTGCCTTGAATCAACGTGTCTTGCGTCCCGTTGTCGATGTTCAGACCCGCGAAACGTTGCATGTTGAAAATAAATTCGCTCATAAAAATCCGCTCCTTCCGAAAGAAATCCCTGTGAACTTCGCTGTTCTTGACGTAAATGTAATGTGTTCGCGTTAGTTTGGCAAGCATTTCGCCGACAAAAAAAGCTCCCGCGCAGGAGAGCTGTTTTCAGGTATCGTCGAAATTTTACACGGCGCAACAGTCGTACAGTCGCCGCAGAAATTTGCCGAAACCTTTGGCGGTCGAATCAAACTTCGCCGGCTCCGTCAACCGATACCAAATTTCGCGCACGGTCAGCTTTGACTTGTTGCCGTCAAGCGACGCGAAAAGTTTCTTGTCGACAAGCCGCGCAGGATTCGACGCGAACATTGACGGATCAATCAAAAAGACTTCGCGCCCGTCGAGAGTTTCAAGCTGTTTGAGCCACGCCGCGAACGCTTCGGCATAAAAGCTGAAATTCACCGCTTCGGGTGCCGCCGTGTCCACGCCGTCGAGATAGTCGACGAACCACGGATATTTGTAAGCTTTCGCGGTGCCCGCCGCCAAATCGCTCAACACGGGCTTAATCAAATGCACGAACGCGAAGACGAATCGGGCGAACTGCACGAATTTTTCCCGCGAAGTCGGCAGGTCGTCCCACGAAAATTTATTCGGCTCGTGACGGCAAATGTACTTGAAAGTTTTCGGCGCGTGCAACGGTCGTGCGAAGAAATCAGCCGCCGCCAATGCCGCGTACAATTCGGCAACGTGCGCTTCGTTGCGTTGATTCGCCGCCCCGACGGAAAATTCAGCGACGGGCGTCATGACCGAATCGCCGACGAAATAAACCGCGTCGAAGAGATTTTCGCGTTCGGAATAATATCGTAAAGCCGCCTTCGTGTTCGCCAAAAAATTTTCACTGCGGGCAAAAAGTTCGTCGACGTGCGCATCGGGCGTGAAGCTGAAATACGGCAACATCAACACGGAGCCGATTGAAATTCTGTCCGCGTAGTCGGCAAGATTGTTTTTGAGCAGTCGGGCAACGGTCGGAAGTCCCGCTGCGCCCGTGCCGCCGAAAACCGAGCCGGCAAGGAAAATTTTGACGGTGTCGCCTTCGCCGAGAATTTTTTCAACCTGCGCGGTCAACTTCGAGCCGTCGTCGAATTTTTTCGCCAAGACAGCCGCGCCAATCGACGGGTGCCCGCGAAAACCTTCGTTAAGCGTCGTGTCCCGTTCGCGTCGCGTGTAAAGCGTTTCGTACAGCTCACCGACGGGCGTGTTGCTGTGGTGATGAAATTCAATCAAGTCGTCGAGCGTTTTGTCGTGCCCCGTCGGGTTCCACGGAAACGGTCGCAGAATCGAAACTTTGTTCTTGAACAACGCGCTGTCAAGCCCGACCGAAAGATTTTGAAACACGGCGAAATTATTCAACGCGGTCGACGTGCGTTCCAAGTTGCCGTTGCCGACATCGGGGTCAATCGCCGCAATGTAAAGCCGTTCGTTGCCGTCAAGTCCGCCCGCGATACAAAGGTGCGTCAGGGCTTCCATGACTTTTGCGCCCGTGCCGCCGATTGACACGAAAAGATAACTCATGTGCGACGCCTCCCGAAATGCCCGAAAAGTTGTGCGCCAAGCGGCGTGTACTTGAACGCAAGCGGCGACGTGAAAATCGTCAACAGCCAATAGCCCAAGCCCGTGAATACCGTCGCGAACAACGCGAAGATGATTCCGTTGAGCTTGATTCCGAGCAACGGCGCGTAAATGTGCGGCACGCCCAAACTGATTGCAAGCGACGCCGTCAACAAGCCCGTCCAGAAAATTCGTTTGCCCGCGCCCGAATCCGAATCAACGTCGAAAAAAAATCTTGCCGCAAGGAACCAGCTCAGTGCGCAAAGTCCGTTGAGCAAGCCCGTCGCCCGCGTCAAGACGAAATATTTTTCCAGCCACCGCGAATAGTTCATGTTGTCCGAGGCGGTCGCCAAAGCGTGTCCCGCCAAATTCGAGCCGAGGTAGTAAGCCGGCGCGATACAGGCAACCGTCACCGCCGCGATAAAAAAGATTTTTACAACCGTGCGTGTCGTTCGATTCATCAAGTCTCCGCCTTCCAAAAAAGTCAAGCGGAATTTTACCGCAAAGCCGTGACGTTGTCGACAAAAAAATCGCCCGACTAAGCGAGCGATTGATTTTATCTGCGAATCTGCCGCAGGAAGTCACGCCACGGGATGTCCGCACTGCAGAAAAGTCCCAAACGATTCACCCCGTCGCGAACGGGCGTGTGCCAATCGCCGTAACGAGCCGTCAAATATCGGTCGTAATCTTTCGGCGCGGGCAATTCGACGGTCTCGAACGGCAGATAAATCGTTTCGTCAAACCAACGCTTTTG
>JAFVBP010000069.1 GCA_017479925.1 Selenomonadaceae bacterium
ACCATTACGCATTAAGCATTAAGCATTACGCATTGAATTGCTTTGCGCGAAGTTGTCCGCAGGCAGCGTTGAGGTGTGTGTTACTTTTCTTTTGGTGCAAAAGAAAAGTAACCAAAAGAAAACAGCCCGCAGGTGATACATCCTGTATCAACTGCGGGCGCGGCCGTCATCCATGACGGCCGGAATTACCGTAGCAGTCGCCGCTCGTAACCATTACGCATTAAGCATTAAGCATTACGCATTGAATTGCTTTGCGCGAAGTTGTCCGCAGGCAGCGTTGACATCGGCACCCATCTCTTTGCGAATCGTCGCGCTAATGCCGTGCGTGTTCAGGAAGTGAAAAAATTTTTGTACGGCGTTCTTCGTCGGCGGTCGAAAACTTCTTTCGTCGACGGGATTGAACGGAATCAAGTTGACGTTGACAAGTCGCCCGCTCAAAATCTTCGCGAGACGACGGGCGTGTTCTTCGGTGTCGTTGACGCCGCCGAGCAAAATGTATTCGCAAGTGACGCGCCGCCCCGTGCTTTGCGCGTAATCGTCGACGGCGGCAAGCAACGGTTTCAGCCCGAAAGCGGAATTAATCGGCATGAGTTCGGAGCGAAGTCGGTCGTCGGGCGCGTGAAGTGAAATCGACAGCGTGACGGGAATTTTTTCGTCGCGCAATTTTTTTATCACGGGCACGACGCCGCACGTCGAAATTGTGACTTTGCGGTAACTCATGCCCAGACAATAATCTTCGTGCAACAGGCGCAACATTTTAATCAGCGCGTCGAAATTCATCAGCGGTTCACCCGTGCCCATGACGACAACCGAATCGAGCTTTTGACCCGCACGACGCAGAAAGTCCGCGACGAAGAAAATTTCGCCGAGCATCTCCGCTGCCGTCAAATTTCGTTCGAGACCGTTTAACGTCGACGCGCAAAATTTGCAACCCATTTGGCAACCGACTTGGCTTGAAATGCAAACGCTGTTGCCGTAATCGTGGCGCATCAAGACAACTTCAACCGCCGCGCCGTCAGCAAAGGCAAGCAGAAATTTCGTCGTCAAGCCGTCGCGTGAATCGAGTTGCGTCACAAGTTCGGCGGCTTTAATTTCGTAACGCGTCGCAAGTTCCGCCCGCAAAGTTTTGGGCAAGTCGTTCATTTCGTCGAAAGTTTTTGCGCCGTGCTTGTAAATGTGTGCGGCGATTTGTTTGGCGCGGAATTTCGGCAGCGGTTCAAGTTCCGCAACCAGTTCGTCAAGCGTGAGTCCGAATAAGTTTTTCATGTCAAGTTATCATCTCCGAAATAATTTTAAAAGCCGCAAAAACATCACGGGACACACCAATTGTTCCGCCGCTTCTAAAGCGGCTCCGTTCAGTCGAGCAATTCCAAAATCGGCGACAGATCTCGTCCTGTGTCTTGTTCGACGAGCTTGACGGCAACACGCAAGGCGTCGCGTCTCAAAGCTCCGAAATTTTTCATCAGCGATTCTGCGCGGGCGTTAATCATTTCGAGCACGTCGACGGTCTCGGCAATCGGCTTTGCAAGTGACGGGCGTTCGTCAATTCGTGTCGGTGCAGATTCAATCGGTTTCGTAAGTGTCGGGCGTTCGTCAATTCGTGTCGGTGCAGATTCAATCGGTTTTGCAAGTGTCGGGCGTTCGTCAATTCGTGTCGGTGCAGATTCAATCGGTTTTGCAAGTGTCGGGCGTTCGTCAATTCGTGTCGGTGCAGATTCAATCGGTTTCGTAAGCGACGGGCGTTCGTCTTTCCACCAACGCAAAAGTTCAACGGTCGTTTCGCAAAACTGCGGGTCACGCGTGCGATTGAACGCAAATTCTTGCAGTACTGCGGGCACGTCCTCAACGGCGACGAATCGGCGAGCTTTGGTATCGTTTTCGTTTCGGCGGACGGCGTAAAATTTCGCGACGGCGGTGACGGCTTTGCTAAAGTCGGTCTTGTCGGCGGTCGTGCCGGCTTGATTCGGATATCCGCAGGCAACCGCCAACTGCGCGCCGTGAACAAAAATTTTGTCGCAACCTTTGACCGTGACGAATTCGAGCGTCTTATCGTCGGGCGTTTGCAGTTCGGAAATTTTTCGAGCCGCGCCCGACATTTTGACGACGACGGGTAACTTGCCAATCGGTTTTGGACGTTCATTGATTATGCTCCAACATTTTTCAGAAACGGTCGTCGCGAAATTTCTTTCTTGTAGTGAAGTTGCAAGGCTGTGCATTGCGCTACCGATTTTCCGCAGAAAACACACGGGCAATTTTTCAAGTTTGGGCGTCCACCGATTGACAAGCGCGTCGCCCGCCGCCGTGAGTTTCGACCAATCGTCGGGCAAGTCAACCTGCAAATGTTCGCGCAGAAACTTTTGTGCGCTCAAAAACTCGTCAAGCATCTCGTGAACTTTCAATTGCCCGTTCGTCGTCCACCACGTCAAAAGTTTGTCGTTTGCCGAAACCGTCAAAATTTCGGGCAAGTCATCAACGTTCACGAACACCGAAGGATAATTTTTGGCGACGTAACGTTTGGTCTTCGGAATTGACGCGACGTTGACGCCCGCCGAATTCAGTTGCGGCAGGTAAACGAAAGCTTTTCCGTCGCCCGCAAAGACTTCGACAATCGCGTCATTCGGCGTCTTCACGTAACGCGGAAATTTAAACACGGTGCTTTTGATTCGATTGTCGACGGTTGAATTAATTTCGGCGTCAAGCGCACGCAGTTTGGCAAGGTCAGCAGCTTTGATGACTTTGCGATAAAACTGTTCGACGTGAAAGCAAATGTTGACGTCGCCGTCGAAAGTGACGGTCGCGGGAAAGTGGAAACCTGCGCGTCGAATTTTTTTGTCGAGCTTTTCGACGGTCGCCCAATAAATCTTTGCGTCTTCGCTACTGACGAACCAAAGTTCCAACACACCGCCGCGTTTTTCGGCTTCGGCTTTGTAAGCGTCATATTTGGCAAGCGGAATTTTGAAGGTCGGCAACTCGACAAAGCTGTACAGAAACTTTTTGACGGTCTTGACTTCGACGCAACGAATTTCGTCGCCGCGTGTGCAAAGCCAATCGATGTGTGTCGCCGTGTCTTCGGAAACGCCGTCGGGCTTTTGAACGTGCCAACCGTCGCGCTCCAAAATTTTCTTGACGATTTGCTCGCCGAGAGCACCTTTGCGCGCTTCGGACGAATTCGGGTCGTAACTCATGTCGCTCATCCTTTCGTTGCAAGTGACGCCGTGCAGTCGTCATCTTAAAGAAAAATTTTCGGCGAAGTCAAGACTTCACGTCGTGCGGATAATTTTTTTGTCACGCGAAAGGTTACGTGATATAATCGGCAATATTTTTTGCGGAGGGCTTTCGATGATTAAAATTATTTTTTCCGACATGGACGGCACGCTGTTGACGAGCGAAAACAAATTGCCCGACGGCTTCGACGAAATGATTGCCGAGCTGAAACGTCGCGGCGTTCTTTTTGCGCCTGCCAGCGGTCGACAATACGCGGCATTGCTTCGTTCGTTCGAGAAGTATCGCGACGAATTTTTATTTGTTGCCGAAGGCGGCACGTTGGTCAGGTATCGCGGCAAAGAGATTTTCAGTCACCCGATGGACGTTGCAACCGTCAAGCAACTCATGGCGGCGGGCGCGGCCATGGATAACATCATGTGCGTTTGGTGCG
>JAFVBP010000070.1 GCA_017479925.1 Selenomonadaceae bacterium
CGTTCGGCGCGTCACCAATCACTAAGTACTTGAGATTCGTACTGCGTTCGTGTTCGGCGACAAAAGCGACGGTCGGCAAAACGTTGGCGGTACCGATAACGGCAACGTTCAATTCGTCCAATTAATTTCGCCCCTTTCCGAGGTCTTCGCCGGGCGTTGGTGCGTTGTCAATCACGGGTTCAGGTTCGCGATACACGGGTTCGCTGTAAGTCGGTTCGGGTTCGCGCACGGGCTCAGGTTCGCGAATCGGTTCAGGCTCGCGGTAAGTCGGTTCGGGATTCGTGTACGTCGGTTCAGGTTCGGGCGTGTAATCGGGAACGCCTTCGGGCTTTTGCGTGTAATCGGGTTCGGGCGTACGCGCAGGTTCGCGGTAAGTCGGTTCGGGTTCGCGATAAGTCGGCTCCGGTTCAGGTTCGTAATAGCGACCGCGTTGAGGCTCCTCTTCGTAATAATCGCGACGTTGACTGTTGTTCGACGGCGGCGGTTCGGCTGAACTTTTGACGTTGCGGCGTTCGACAACCAAATCGTCAAAATCGTGCGCGGGCACGTTGAGCAAGGCGTTTTGCATAAAGTGACTCCAAATCGTCGCGGGAAGTCCGCCGCCCATGATGCCGTCGAGGCTTGTGTTGTCGTCGTTGCCAATCCACACGGCGGCGACAAGGTCGGGCGTGTATCCGACAAACCAAGCGTCTTTATATTCGGAAGTCGTGCCGGTTTTGCCCGCCGCGGGTCTGCCGATATTCGCGCCTTTGCCCGTGCCTTTGTTGATAACGTCTTCGAGCATCGTCGTCAAATCGGCGGCACTTTCCGCGCTGACAACCTGTCTGCCTTCGGGAACGGCTTCGTGAATGACATTGCCGTTGCGGTCGAGAACTTTGGTTATCGCAATGTGCGGCATGTGAACTCCGCCGTAAGCGAAAGTGCCGTAAGCCGAGGCAATTTCAAGCGGTGTGACGCCGCGTGTCAAGCCGCCGAGTGAAGTCGCAAGGTTCGTGTCGTTCGGGTCGCCGTCGAGCACGAAAGTCGTAATGCCCATCTCCTGCGCGTAATAAATCGCCTTGTCCATGCCGAGCGCGTAAGCAATTTTGACCGTCGGCACGTTCATTGAAAAAGTCGCCACCGTGCGCAAAGTGACGTTGCCGCTGAAACGTCGGCTGTCGTTTTGCGGTGACCAACCCGCGATTGTTATCGGGCTGTCCTCAATGACGGTGTCGGGCGTGTAATTGTTTTCGAGCGCGGCGATAAACACGAACGGCTTAAACGCGGAGCCGGGTTGACGTTCCGCCATTGTCGCACGGTTGAATTGATCGGTACCGCGTCCGCCGACCATGGCGCGAATGTAGCCCGTCGACGGTTCAATCGCGACAATCGCGCCTTGCGGTTGAACGATGCCGTTTGCGTCCGTGTAATCCTGCGGCAGGTACGTCAGCAAAGCTTCTTCCGCCATGCGTTGCATGTCAAGATCAATCGTCGTGTAAACTTTGAGACCGTCTTTGTAAACCGCGTCGGCACCGTAACGGTCAACCAAAAGTTGCGTGACGTATTCGATAAAATACATTGCGTCCTTGTGCTTTTCGGGCACGTTGGGCGGCGCGAAAGTCATTTCGGCGGATTTTGCGGCGGCTGCCTCGTTGCGGTTGATGTAACCGTAAGTAACCATTTGGTCAAGCACGGTGTCGCGGCGCGCCATTGCGGCGTTGATGTTGTTGAACGGCGAATAGTAGTTCGGACTTTTCGGAATGCCCGCGAGCATTGCGCACTCCGCCAAATTTAAATCTTCGACGTTCTTGCCGAAGTAAGTTTTGGCGGCAGCCTGCACGCCGTACGCGCCTTGCCCGAAATAAATCTGGTTGAGGTACAGCTCAAGAATTTCCTGCTTCGTGTACTGCTTTTCGAGTTGCAGGGCGAGAAACATTTCTTGAATCTTGCGCTTGTACGTGCGGTCTTGCGTGAGGTAGGCGTTTTTGGCGAGCTGTTGAGTTATCGTCGAGCCGCCTTCGGCAATTTCCTGCGCGACGATGTTTGTGTAAATCGCACGCAAAAGACCCCGCGGGTCAACGCCGTTGTGTTCGTAAAATCGATTGTCTTCGATTGCAATGAACGCGTGCTGGAGGTTCGCGGGTATCTGTTCGATTTTGACGGGAACGCGATTTTCCGTCGCGTGAATGATTGCGATTTCGTTTCCGACCGAATCGTAAATGTGACTTGACGCGGGCGGCAGGATGTCTTTTGACAGATCGGTTTTCGCGTTGATGTTTGCCGTGACGAAGCCGATACCGACACCGACCGCCATGACGATGATGAATATTATGAGTGCGATAAAAATTTTCAGGAACGTCGAAGATTTTTTCTTCGGCGGTGAACTTTGACCGTTGCCGCGCTCTTGCGGTGAATTGCTCATAAAACCCCTCCTAAACGCCGCATATCTTACCACAACGAATATTGTCGCGTCTACAAAGCCCGTGATTAATTTTGAGCGGTTAGCGGTAAAATCCGAACGAGTGACGGTTATTTTCCCGACCCATCTTCGGCGGTCGGTGCGTCAACTGCGCGTCAACGGCGGGGCTTAACGTCAAAAATTTCCGGTGCCCGTCGGCGGCGTGTCTTGAATTTGCGTCAGTTGTGTGTTAAGCTTAGCCAAAATTTTTTGAGTTCGGCGACGTTGCCCGTCAGAAGTCAGGTGTCTTTTTTTTTATCTGAGTTTATCAACAGTCCGCAGGCAATGTTTACGAAATGTCGCGTTGTTGCTTACAATCGAGGAGATATTTTCGCTTGAAATGGATTAATCATCAGATTGTCACGGGCTTTGTCGTGTGCACGGTCACCGACGACGCGCTTTTTACTGCCTCGGCGATAGTCGGCGCGGTTCTGCCCGACAAAGTCGAAGGTTCGCCGCCCAAAGACAGCAACGCTTATTGGAAGTGGCGAAAACGTCACCGCACGTGGTCGCATTGGCCGCCGATTTATCTTGCGTTGATTGGAGCCGCGCAGTTCGCCAAAGATTATTTCGCGGAGCCGACGATTGCTTTTGCGCTGAATTTGCTGACGTATGCACTTGTCGGGGCACTGTTGCACATAGCCGAAGACGCGCTTTGCGGCAAAGTACCGATTTTCACGCCGCACAAAAAACACGGTCTGAAGTTGTTCAAGGTCGGCACGTGGCGCGAATATTTCTTCGCCGCGCTGATAATCGCAATTTGCCTGTTTGTTCGCTTCGGCAACGTCGAAACGCTGTCAAAAATTCTATCCGAGGTCGTCACATGAAAAATTTTTCATTACGTAGCAACGTGACGTTGCATCCAATTTGGCTGACAGTTTCACAACCCGCAACGTCGTCATTATGCATTGCGCATTACGCATTACGCATTAACTCAGAGGTCGTCACATGAAAAAAATTGCAACGTTCATAATCCTTGCCGCGCTGACGGGATTTTTCGCCGTGATGATTTTGTTTATCGCCGAAAAAACCGACGTGCTCCAAATCAAAAATCGCCCGCTGGAAGTGAGTTTTTCGCAGGACGGCGACGATACCTTGATGACGTGGCGACCGTTCCCGTACCCGTGCACTTACAACGTCACGACGGTCAGCCGCACGACCGGGCTTGTCGAAGGCTCCGCGCCGTTCCACATCTTCAAGCAGGAAGACGCCAAATTCGCAAGTTACGTCGTGCCTCGTGCGCCGATTCAAACGTATTACTTCATTTCGGCACGCGGGCTTTTCGGCGAAGAAATTTTCCGCAGCGATAAAATTTACGCGAACCCGAATTTCCCGACGCCGCCGCATCCCGTGAGCATTTATCACTACGACAAGGACAATCCCGCGAGTTTGATGCCGTTTTTGGTGTGGCACACGGTACCGAACGCCGTCTGCTACGAGCTGGAAATTTTGGACGCGCCGCCCGAAGTCGAAGGCGGTATCGCACCTTCGGCAACGCACCAACTGTTCATCACGCAGAAAATTTACACCAACGGCTACCAGGTTGACTTGCGCCCGTTCCAAGGAAAACCGTTCGTTTATTGGCGTGCGCGAGCTTTGGGACTTCATCACGAACCGATTGGCGAATTCAGCAAAGCGGAAAAAATTGTTGTCGACGAGTCGAAGCCTTTGCCGAATTGCCCGCTGATTAACAACTTCGATTTCATGAACTACCTGCCGCAACCGATTTATCACGTCTTCGATTGGATTCCGCTCAACAATGCCGCCAAGTATGAAGTCGAGCTGTTGACGCACCCGCCCGCAGTCGAAAACAACGCCGAGCCGACGCCCGACGCCGCGTGGCGACAAATTTCTGACGACATGTCCAGTTGCTATGACGAATACGGTCGTCCTTACGCGGGACCTTACTGGTGGCGCGTGCGGGCTTTGGACGCGAACAATCAACCGATTGGCGTTTGGTCGAACAGCGAAAAATTCATCGTCGAAGATTACACTTCCGGCGTCAACACGGCGGTTTTCGGCGACAGTATCAGTCACGGCGGCGGCGCGGTCAGCTATTCGCCGCGGGCTTTGCAGTACAGCTACGAAAGTTATATCGATTTCCCCGTCGTCAACATTTCACGCAGCGGCGATACCTCACGCACGACGCTTGAACGGTTCAATCAAGACGTTTTGCCGCTCAAGCCGAAGAATTTAATCGTGTCGACGGGCGCGAATTGTCTGCGTGCAACGAACATTTCAGCCGAAGACGTTATCGCCGACTTGACTGCGATTGACCGCCTGTGTCTGGAAAACGAAATTCGCCCGATTTTTTTGACGCTCATGCCGATTAATCCCGCGAACTTGCAAAACGCCTTCCACACGCCGACGGATCCGAATTGGCACGCCAAACTTGACAAAATCAACGAGTACATTCGTCACCAACAGTATCACATTGACTTGGAGCCGTACTTTTACGACGCGAACGGCACGCTCGACGAAAAGCTCGCGGTTGACGGCATTCATCCCGACCTGCGCGGCAAAATGTTGATGGCGGAAATCATCAATCAAAACCGCAAGCTGTTCAAGCAATGACGTTACGAACAAAAAAATTTCCCGACAGTCAAAGCGACCGTCGGGATTTTTTGTTGCGCTGAAGTGATTAACGTTTCAGTTCGGCAATCGTCTCAAGCGCGGCTTTTTTGTCAAGCCAAATTTCGCAGGTGGTCTTGCGCATATACGAATCGAGAACTTTTTTGTTGACGTAGAAATAATATCCCATTTCGGCGTAAAAATATTTCCAATCAGCGTTTTCGCTATCGTTGAAGTCAGGCAGCGCGGCAAAGATTTTTTTGAGACGTCTGTCGTTATCCCAAACGTCATGAACTTTGCCGTTCGCGTCCCAAAACGAAACGGTTCCCGGTCCGCAATCGCCGTGCGTGCCGCTTATGTACAGCGCATTGCGAAAGATTGTTTCCAACTGTTCGTCGAAAATCCGTCGCCAATCTGCGCGCTGCCTGTCGAAACTGCGATACATCGTGCCGAGTTTGCCGCAGTGTGCCAACGGATAAAAGTTCGACAAAACTCCGCCGCATTTCAAATCAATCGATTCGTGATTGTCGAGGAAGTCGTTGTAATCGTTGCCGCAAATGTCGCTGAACTTGTTGCCCGACAACGCTTCGTAGGCGCATTCGGACGTAATCCGTCCGAGGCACAAGATATTTTCGGGCTGAAGAATTTCGCACAGTTCGCGGAACAAATCGGCGTCGCGCCTCATCAACTTTTTAGTCATGCCGCCGCTTTCGTTGCCGAGCCGATAGCCGAGACAAAAGTTCGTGAAAAACACGTCGCCGCACGGTTTGGTAACGTCGCGTTTGAGGATTTTGAACAGCTCAACCAAGTTAATGGTTGTATCGTCACTACCGATCTCAGGGAAAATGTCTTCGCCCGTGTTCATCTTCGCAACCGTCGATTTAAATTCGGCGGGCGCGTTGATGAAGTTGCCCCAGTCTTGACCGACGAGCAGATATTTGATTCGCGGAGTTTTTTTCGCGTAACCGAAGCCCTGCTGGTAGGTGTACAGGTTAATTTCGTTGCAGATGTTGCCGCCGCCGACGGTCGGGGCGAACAGAGCCACGGCGTCTTTCGGGTCGAAACCGTTAGCAACTGCAATCGCTAAAGATTCGCGTGCCCGCTTGTCGTTAATATCGGCGTCAGTAGATTCTTCCCATTTGGCGCACCTGCATTCGAGTGCCTCCCAAAACTTATGCTTGTCGGCGAATTTATCGGCAAAGTCCCGCGTGCGTTGCTCATCGGCGGCGGAAGGTTTGAC
>JAFVBP010000071.1 GCA_017479925.1 Selenomonadaceae bacterium
GACGATAATGAGAATTTCGCCCGCGAGAATGTTTCCGAACAGACGGAAAGCCAGCGTTATCGGTTTGGCGATTTCCTCAATCATGTTGATTACAACGAAAACCGGCGTCGGTTGGAAAAAGTGCGCGATGTAATGACCGCCCTTGAAGTAAAGCCCCAGCACGTGCACAATCGTCACAACCAGAAGCGCAAGCCCCAACGTCGTGTTCAGGTCGTTTGTCGGCGACGCCATGAGCGGCACCAAGCCAATCAGGTTGCTTGCCAACAAAAACATGAACAGCCCGACGATAAACGGTGCCAACATGCGCCCGCGTCGACCCATCATCGCATCGATTTGGTCGTGCAACCAAAGGACAATCATCTCAACGAAATTTTGCCAACCTTGCGGCACGACTTTTAAGTTGCGCGTAGCCAAACAGGCAATCAAAAGCACAATGCCCATTGCCAGCCACGTCATTTTGAGCGTCTCGATGTTGAACGTCAAACCCAAAAAAGTTACCGTCTCGCGAACACCAATTTCATGCATAGAAAATTTCACCTCCCTTCAAAAAGCAATTTGGAATTGGGAATGTGGAATTTGGAATTAAATCGCGTCGCAATGCCCAATCAGTCCGACGAACAGCTTTAATCGGGAATTAAATCGCGTCGACATTCCTAATTCCTAATTCCTAATTCCTAATTGTTTTTCCGAGCCAGGACGAAAAGTGCCGTCAAGTAGAACACGCCGAACGACACAGCCGACGCAAGGAACAGCTCCGTCGAAATGTGCACCGCGACCGCCAACACGACAAAAACCATTAACAGCCGCAACAACAGCCCGATGAGCATGATTTTTTTCGCCTGCGACGCCGGTGAGTTCGCCGCCGCCTCAAGCCGTGCAGCCGTCGACAGCAAATAAAAAAAACTCAACAACGCGCCTATCGGAACCGCTCCGCACAAACGCAACTGTCCCGCCGAAATTAATTGCAACGACAATACTGCCGCCACTGCCAAAAAAATTTTCCAGCCTTCGCGGAAGGCACTCAATACCTGTCTCATGCGTGCACACTTCGACATGTCAAAGATTTTCCCTTCACGCGCTGAAAAATTTGTGACGCGCAGGATTTTCGCGGTCAATGTCGAATTTCGTCCGAAAAAAATTCGTACAGAAAAATCTCGGAGGGTAACAGCATTGGCAGGCGTCACAGAAATCTTAATTCGCGACTTCAACACGGGCAAAAAGATTTTCGACGGCGAAATTATTTCCGTCAAGCCGCGTGCTCAAAAGTCCGACGACGAAAAATCTGCGCGTTCCGAAGCCGAAATTTTCACGCCGCCCGAAACCGTCAAGTTCATGGTCGACGCCGCCGAAGCTTTGATCGATTCGCGTTGGCTTGAAGTTGCCTGCGGTGAAGCGCCGTTCATAACGACACGCTACGACGCCGAGTCGGGCGAAGACATTCCCGCCGCCGAGCGTGTCGGAATTCTTGACCGTAAACTTCGCGCTTGTCCCGCCAACGTCGACAAATTCAACTGGGCGACCCGTGCTGTCCAAAGCGTCTACGGCTACGAAATCAGCGGTGACAGCTTGCTCATTGCCCGCGACAACGTCCTGTCGACAGCCGTCGAATTCGTCGGTGAAATGTCCGCCGCCGAACTTGAAAACTTTGCCGAAATCGTCGCGAAAAATTTTTGGCTCATGGACGGGCTTAACGTCCCCGAAGTTCAAGCTTCGCTGTTCGCCGCCAACGAGTGCAAGGTTGTCGATTGGCGCGACGACGAAAAAATCTTTCCGTTTACACGAGGTGCTGTCATGAAAAAATTCGACATTTTAATCAGCAACCCGCCGTATCAGGACGACACCGTCGGCGGCAACAAAAATTTCGCGTCGCCCGTCTATCATCACTTCATGCAGGGCGCGAGCAAAATCGCCGAAAAGTCCGTGCTAATCACGCCGGCAAGGTTTCTGTTTGACGCGGGTGCGACGCCCAAAAAGTTCAATCGCGACATGTTGAACGACGAACACTTTAAGGTTTTGAGCTACGAGCCGGACGCCAAAAAAGTTTTCCGCAAAGTCGACATCGAAGGCGGTGTTGTCGTCACGCTTTACGACACGAGCCAAACTTTCGAGCCGATCGGCACGTTCATTCCGTGGGACGAATTGCGCTCCGTTTGCGACAAAGTTGTCAACCGTCAAGACTTCGAGCCGTTCAGCAATATTATTTCGGGCAGGACGCCGTATCTGTTCACGGACAAATTTCACGAAGACTTTCCGACTGCGGCAAGCAAGTTGAGCAATGGGCACGCTTACGACATTTCGTCAAATGTGCTTGAAACGTTGCCCGAAATTTTTTTCGACGACGCGAACGGTGACTGCTGTCGCGTTTTGGGACGGTCGGACAGCAAGCGCGTTTACCGTTGGATTCGTCGCGAATACGTTTGCGGACGCGGCGACGGCTTTGTCGACAAGTGGAAAGTTTTCGTACCCAAAGCAAACGGCGCGTCGGGCAAGCTCAGCGTTGACGAAGCTGTACGAATCATCAGTACGCCCGTTATCGGCGAACCGTCGGACATTGCAACGGACACGTTTCTTGTTGTCGGCACGTTTGACAGTCGCGACGAAGCCGAAGCTTGCTTGACATACATCAAGTCGAAGTTTGCCCGCGTGTTGCTCGGTAGCTTGAAGGTCACGCCCGTCAACCCGAAAGCGACGTGGGCGAAAGTTCCGTTGCAGGACTTTTCGGCGTCGAGTGACATTGATTGGCGCGGCGACGTTGACGGTCAACTCTATCGCAAGTACGGTTTGAGCGACGCGGAAATTGACTTCATCGAGTCACACGTCAAAGCAATGTGAAATTTGCTGTTGCGGCGACAATCGGGTATTATAGCGCACAAAACTTGACGGGAGACAAAATTCATGACTGACGTACAAAATCGCCATGACGGGCGCGGCATAAAAATTCAACGGACGGGCGTCACGGGCGTGCAGTTGCCGTTTTCGATTGTCGACGGCGAACAAACTCAACGGGGCGTCGCACAAATTCGATTCACCGTCGCATTGGTCGACAACCTGCGCGGGACGCACATGAGCCGCCTGCTGGAGATTTTGACGGACCGGACGCGCACGCCGCTGAAAATGTCCGACGTTGAAAAAATACTGCTCGACGCGCTGGACAAACTTTCGACGGACTTCGCGGCGATAACATTGGCGTTCAAATTCTTCACGGAAAAATTTTCGCCCGTGTCACAAAAACCGTCGCTGTCGGCGGTCGATTGCCTGTGGAGCGGTGAACTTGCCCGCGGCGAACGCATGAAATTTACACTCGGGCTTGAAGTGCCGTTTACGTCGCTGTGCCCGTGCAGCAAAGAAATTTCGGACTTCGGCGCACACAATCAACGGTCGCTGTGCAAGGTGCGATTGACCTTCGCAGATGCGGACAAACTCGACGACATTTCGATAACCGAATTCGTGCGGCTGATTGAAGCGCAAGGTTCGGCGGAAATTTTCCCGTTGCTCAAGCGCGAAGATGAAAAATTCGTCACCGAGGCGGCTTATCGAAATCCGAAATTCGTCGAAGACATTTTGCGCGATACGGTCTTGACTTTGCGGCACGTCGACAATCTTGCGTCCTTCGCCGTCGAGTGTGAAAATTTCGAGTCGATTCACGCGCACAACGCCTTTGCCAGTCACGAGGAGTAAACGTTACTTTTCTTTGACGGCGCCAAAGAAAAGTAACCAAAAGAAAGGCGCTTTGACCCGGAATTTTCGCATCACGCGAAAAACTCCGGGCGGTCGCACGTCCTGTGCGACCGGGTTATCGCTATGGTTGTCGCGCTTACTGCCATGCGTTTGTTAATGTTGCTTTTCGGAGGTCACGTTATGAACAAGCTTAAAGAGTTGCTCGTCTGCGGTATGTTGACGTTTTTGTCGATGGGCAACGCGGACGCTCAAGCCGTCGAAGAAATTCCGCTGAACGAATTCGGCGAAGTTTGGTTCGGCAACGCGCAGGACGACACGGCTAAAACCGGCGTCACCGTCGCGATTTTCCCGAACGGCGCACGTGTCGGCGTCGACATTTCGGGCGGCGGCCCCGCGTCACGTGAAACGCCCGTGATTTTGCCCACGACGGCTCCCACGCCCGTCAACGCGATTGTACTTGCGGGCGGTTCGGCTTACGGTTTGGCGGCGGCCGATGGCGTCATGCGTTGGCTCGAAGAAAATCATATCGGCTTCGACACGCGGGCGGCTCTCGTCCCGATTGTCGTGCAAAGCGACATTTACGATTTGA
>JAFVBP010000072.1 GCA_017479925.1 Selenomonadaceae bacterium
AAAGAAAGTAACCAAAGAAAGCCGCGCTTGCTATGATACATCCTGTATCATGCGCAAGCGGATTGGCCGTCATCCATGACGGCCGGTTTTACGTTGCGGCGTGACACGGCAACAAAAGGTTCGCGCTCCAAAAAAGAATCCAAGACGACGTTCGTATCAATAAGCAATTCCATAGCGTTCCTCCAACCTTTCCGTGCGCCAATCGTCGAGAGTTTTTGACTTGTCCACGCCCGCCAAGCAACCTGCGATTCTGTCCCAAATTGCGTTGATTTCTTCGTCGCTCAAAATTTTGCGGCCACGCTGTTCGACGGGTGTGACGGTGACTTCCACGCGCTGATTGTCGTCGTAGTCGGGCAAGTCGATTACGCCTTTCAAGTCACGCGCAAGCATTTTTTGGCGGACGGTTTGCGTTTTGATTTTCATGTTTGACAACTCTCAAGATTTCTTCAAGTTGACTTTGCGCTCCGACAACGAAACTTCAAGCGTCGAAGTTCGCAAAGCTTCGGCGGAAATTTCGGCGCGGGTTTCGGCAAGTTGCGTTTCAAGTTCGTTTACGCGCCGTTCGAGCCGCTGAATTTGACGCAGGGCAACTTCCATCATTTCGCGTTCGGGGTCGGGCAACATGTCATGATTCAAGTCAACGTCAAGTTCCTCCATAATCTCCGCGCAGACTTGCGGATTGTTGGCGTCGTAGCCGCGTTCCTTGCAGATGTCGAGCAGTGCCTTGCGATAATCGTCTTCGTTGCGGATACGGTGACCGTGCAGGACGACGATTCGTCCCGGAATGCCGACAACGGTCGCGTGCGGCGGAACTTCCTTTAACACGACGGAACCCGCGCCGATTTTGGCATGGTCGCCGACTTTAAACGAGCCGAGGACTTTCGCGCCCGTCGCGACGACGACATTGTTGCCGATTGTCGGGTGGCGTTTGCCTTTCTCTTTGCCGGTGCCGCCGAGCGTTACACCTTGATAAAGTGTGACGTTTTTGCCGAGTTCGGCGGTTTCACCGATGACAATGCCCGTGCCGTGGTCAATAAAAAGCCCGTCGCCAATCGTTGCGCCGGGGTGAATTTCAATGCCCGTCAAAAATCTGCAAAAGTTCGACACGAGCCGCGCCGAAACAATCCAGCCGCGTGTGAAAAGCGCGTGCGAAATTCTGTGCAACCAGATTGCGTGCAGACCCGAATAACACAAGACGACTTCGAGCACACTTTTGGCGGCGGGGTCGCGTTCAAAGATGACGCGAATATCTTTACGAATACGTTCAAAAAATTTCATGGACATTACCTTAACGATAATTGCAGACGACAACCGCAACGTAATTCCGGCCGTCATGGATGACGGCCGCCCGCGGTTGAAACAGGATGTTTCACCCGCGGGTGTTTTCTTTTGGCAACGTGGACGTTGCATCCAATTGGTTTGGCGTTGTCACTTCGATTGGCGAGGCGGTCAAACAAATTGTTCCCCCGCTTTCAAAGCGGGTCTTTTGCGCCAAAAGAAAAGTAACATAAACCTGCGACGGCGTAAGCGGAAATGCCCTGTTCGGTGCCCGTGAAGCCGAGACCTTCTTCGGTTTTGGCTTTGACACTGACCGCGTCAACGTCGACGTTCAAAATCTGCGCGAGATTTTCGCGAATCCGCATGACGTAAGGCGCAAGTTTCGGGCGTTGCGCGACGACAATCGAATCAATGTTGCCGACGCGATAACCTTTGTCCGCGACGAGTTTGCACGTGCGTTTCAACAGTTCGACGCTGGAAATGTCTTTGAATTCGGGCGTCATTGGAAAGTGCGTGCCGATGTCGTTCAAAGCCGCCGCGCCCAACATTGCATCAATAATTGCGTGAATCAAAACGTCGCCGTCGGAATGCGCCTCAAGACCGAGTTCGTGCGGGATTTCGACGCCGCCGAGAATTAATTTTCTGCCTGTCGTCAAGCGGTGCACGTCGTAGCCGATACCAAAACGCGTCATCTGTTTTCGCCTCTCAAGAAAGTTTCCGCGACCCAAATGTCTTCGGGCGTGGTGATTTTCAAATTACTGTATTCGCTCTCGACGATTTTAATGCGAATGCCGAGCCGTTCGACGAGACTTGAATCGTCCGTGCCGAGGAAGCCGTCATCTTCGGCTTTGGCGTAGGCGCGCATGATAATTTCGCGTTTGAAACCCTGCGGCGTCTGCACGGCGGCAAGTTCCCTGCGCGGCGGCGTGAAGCGAACAAAACCGTCGGCACCGACAAGTTTAATCGTGTCTTTTGCTGGCACTGCGGCAATCGCTCCGCCGAATTGTTCAGCCGCGTCGATAACGGCGTTGACGGTTTTTTCGGTGACGAGCGGACGAGCCGCGTCGTGAACCAAAACCGTATCGGCGTCGGGCGGAACGAGTTTCAAGCCGTTTGCGATTGAAAATTGACGTTCAGAGCCGCCGACCGTCACGACCCAAGGCTTGAGATCTTTTTGAGCGCGCAAAAGATTTTCGACCGTCTCGACTTCTTTGGCACCGACCACGACAATCAAAAAATTCACGCGTTCGACCTTGGAAAAAGTTTTCACGCTGCGAAGCAAGACCATTTCGCCCGCGAGTTTCAAGAGATTTTTGTTCGTGCCGCCGAAATTGTTCATGCGCGTGCTTGCTCCGGCGGCGGGGAAAACTGCTGTCGTCATTTGTTGACCTCCGAAAAGTTGTTTGTGGCGAACACGTTCAATTTGCCGAACGCTTGCCGAAATTGGATGCAACGTCACGTTGCCTCCGAAAAATTTTTAAATCAAAGCGTCGTTCATGAGCCGACGAATCGCCTTCAAAACACCGTCGTCGTCGTTGCTTTCGGTTTGGAAGCGGGCAATTTTTTTGACGTCAGGGTGAGCGTTGGCGACCGCGAAACCGTAGCCGACCGCTTGAAGCATTTCGCAATCGTTGAGATAATCGCCGAAAGCCGCGCACTCTTCGGGCTTGACGTTCATGACGCGGCAGACGTTTTCAATCGCCTCGCCTTTGTTCGCGCCGGGACTGGACACGTCAACCCACCAATCGATGGTTTGCGCGACCTGCAACGTCGAATGAAACGGCGCAAGTTTGTCGTAAATATTTTTGTCGGCGTGCCCCGTCCTGTCGAAAAAGGCGACTTTAATCGGCGTATCGGTGACGTCGTCCCAACTGTCGACAGCCGTGCGGTGAGTGTAATATTTTTCCATGTCGTCGGTGAATTCGGGCTTGTCGAATTCGCGCAGGATATACGAATCGTTTTTGCCGCACCAAACGCACATGATGTTATCCATAGCCGCGCCCGCCGCCATGAGTTGCTTGACGGTTGCAACGTCCATCGGGTGACTGAAAATCTCTTTGCCGCGATACCTGACCAACGTGCCGCCTTCGGCAACAAACAAAAATTCGTCGCGATACTTCTCGAACGAACGAAGCAGTGCCGCGTATTGTCGACCGCTGGCAGGCGCAAAAAGAACGCCGCGACGTTTCAGTTCGGCAATCATCTCGTCGAAGCCGTCGGGCAATTTGTTTTCGCTCGTCAAAAGCGTGCCGTCCATGTCGGAAAAAATAATTTTAATCATCGAAAGCCCTCCGCAAAAAATATTG
>JAFVBP010000073.1 GCA_017479925.1 Selenomonadaceae bacterium
CGAGCGCGGCTTTGTCGTCGTCGGTGTACTCGCTCCAGATTGAAAATTTCTTGTCTTGATCTTCGGACATTTTGCGTTTCTCCTTTTCGAGTCGAATTCGTTTCCACTCGCGCAACTTCGTTCGCAATTCGGAAATCTGCGCGGTGAGTTCTTTATCGTCAATCATGCGGTGTCCTCGGCAGAAAATGTTTTAACGTTACTTTCTTTTGGCGGCAAAAGAAAGTAACCAAAGAAAACCGCGCTTGCTGTGATACATCCTGTATCACGCGCAAGCGATACGGCCGACATCCGTGTCGGCCTTAAAGTTCGGCGTCAAGTTTGTCGTCGATGATTCGCAGAAAATCTTCGGCGGTTTCGGCGCGGTTGAACAGGTTGCGAAGTTGTGCACCGCCCGTCAAGCCTTTGGTGTACCAGGCGGCGTGAGCGCGCATTTCGCGGACGGCAACTTGTTCGCCCTTGAAGTGAATCGTTTTTTGCAGGTGACGGCGTAAAATTTCGGCGCGTTCGTGAAGTGTCGGCGGCTCAAGTTTTTTGCCCGTCGCGAAGTATGTCAACAGGCGATTGATAATCCACGGGTTACCCTGTGCACCGCGACCAATCATCACGCCGTCGGCTTTCGTCACGGAAAGAATTTTGTCGAGTGAATCAAAATCGCGAACGTCGCCGTTGGCAATGACGGGAATTTTCACGGCGGCTTTGACGCGGGCAATTTCGTTCCAATCCGCGACGCCCGAATAAAATTGTTCGCGTGTTCGCCCGTGAACGGCAATGAAATCGACGCCCGCATTTTCGGCGCGTTTGGCGACTTCGACGGCGTTAATGTGTTCGTTGTCGACGCCGAGCCGAATTTTCACGCTGACGGGCAAGTTGACTGCCTGCTTGACGGCGGACAAAATTTCTTCGAGCAACGGCGGATTTTTCATGAGCGCGGAACCTTCGCCGTTCTTGAAAATTTTCGGCGCGGGACAGCCTGCGTTGAAATCGATAACGGCGGCAGTGCCAATTTGTTCGACGTAAGCGGCGGCCTCCGCGCAGATTTTCGGGTCGGAGCCGAAAAGTTGAATTGCCGTCGGACGTTCGGCGTCAACGGTCTGCAACATCTGCAAAGTTTTTTCGTTGCGGTAGTGGACGCCAATCGCGCTGACCATTTCCGAAAACATCAGCAAATTTCGCCGCGAAAAGTCGTCGTCAATCAATTCGCGCACGATAATCCGAAACGCCGTGTCGGTGACTCCCGCCATCGGTGCCAAAAAAATCGGCTGACGAAAAATATCCGCGACGCTCATGCCGAATTCCGTTCATACAGGACGCGCAAGCCCGACAGCGTCAAAAAGTGGTCGATTCGGTCAATCGTCTTTGATTCGCGGTGAATCATCTTGGCAAGACCGCCCGTCGCGATAACTTTTGCGTGCCAATCGGAACCCATTTCGTCGCGAATTCGCCCGACAATCGCGTCAATTTGCCCGACGTAACCGTAAATAATTCCCGACTGCATACAAGCCGTCGTGTTGTGCCCGATGACATTTTTCGGCGGGATAAGTTCAATTCGCGGCAACTTCGCCGTCGACGTGAACAGCGATTCGGAACTTGCGACAATGCCGGGCGCAATCACTCCGCCGAGAAAATCGCCCGTTTCGGACACCACGTCAAAAGTCGTCGCCGTGCCGATGTCAATCACAATCAAAGGACCGCCGTATTGCTCGAAGGCACCGACCGCGTTGACGATTCTGTCCGCGCCGATAGCCCGCGGATTTTCGTAATTGAGCTTGATGCCCGTCTTGATACCGGGGCCGACGACAAGCGGCTTGACTTTGAAATAACGTTCGCACATTTTCACGAACGGCACGACCAGCGGCGGCACAACCGACGAAATGATTATGTCGCGCACGTCCGAAATGTTGACGCCCTGGTAGCGGAACAGGTCGTTAATTAACATGCCGTATTCGTCGCCCGTCTTTTGGCTGTCGGTCGAAATGCGCCAATGTTTCATCAAATTTTTGCCGACGTACGTGCCCATGACGATATTGCTGTTGCCGATGTCAATTACAAGAAGCAAGAGATCAACTCCTTAATTCAATCTGCGCGCCGAGTTCCAAATCCCGTGCGTATGTCCAAAAATCGTCGTAAGGCGTGAAGCCCGCCTCGTGACAGAAAGTCATTTCGCCGAAAAAAATTCGCCCGTCGACGAAATAAAAATCGGCACGCACGTAAGCGAAATCTTTGCTCAAAACTTCCGCGCAGGTTTTGAACTCCGGCAGATGCTTGAGACCTTCGGGCGGCGTCGGGAAAAAATTTTGTCGTGCGAACGGCGGCGGACTCAAATGCTTGCCGTCGAAATTCAAAACTTCGTGATAGCGCGTGCCCGTCGCGGGATTTGTCTTGCCGAGCACTTGAATAAACTTCGCCGCGCCGTTGAAGCAGTGGATTTTGTAATCGTCAAGCTCCGACTCCGCCGCACCGATGAATTTTTCGGCAAGAATTTTTCGCTCAATCGCGCCGTAATGAAGTTCAAACTGTGTCGCGGAATAATCCGTTGCCAACCAAGCCGCAAAACGTTCGCGAGCCGCCCGCATGTCCAGCGAATTTTTATCGGCGACGATGACGTTCATGCCCGAACCGTGATTGCACTTCAACACGAATTGCGCGGGCAAGGCGTCGAAGTCAATCGCGTCAAAATCGTCCCACACGCCGAGCGACGGGATCAAATGTTGCGCACCGATTTTTTCGGCGACGAATTCACGCACGGCGACTTTGTCCGCAAGCCGAGTTTTTAGCGGCGACAAATCGTACAGCTTGAGCCAATTTAATTTCTCCGTGAAAGTTTTCGGCGCGTCAAGGTCAAGCGGTCTGCCCATCACCGAAAGATACCGCTGTTGCAAAAGTTTCGGCAATTCGTCAAGCGGCTTGTGACGCAGTTGCTTTTGATTCGCCAGCCGAAAAATCGTTTGGTCGACGAAATTTTTATCGCGCAGGTTTTTGACGTGAAACTCCAGCCCCTCGAAGCAAACCAGTTGCGTGCCGTCGCGCAACGTGAAACTCAGCGGCTCAACTTCCGTCGCGTGCCACGGGATGATTTTTCGCGGCGAAATTCCCGCACGAATCAACTGCTTGACGGCGTCGGCGAAATCGTTTGCGGACAAAATAAAAACCGCGTCGACGGAAGCGGTCAAGTTTTGCGGTGAAATTACGTCGAGCGTCGGCGGGAAATTCGGTCGCACATTTCTGACGGCGTCGATATCGGGCACGGGAATTTTTTCGTCCGCGCAACCTTCGACAATCGCCGCCGAAATGTCGTACGTGCGATAATTTATGTCGGTCAAAAAATCTTTCAGATTCGTGACGTCCGCCGCGTAAACGAAGGCAGAATTCATCGCCACGCCTCCAACAGCCGCCGCAGGTTGTCCATGTCGACGAAATCTTTCCAAAAGGCGTTCACGCGCATGAAGTCCATCGTTTGCGAAATTATTTGCAGACACGCAACGCGCAGTTCGTCGACGGCGGGATACGGCAACTTGAGCAGTTCGGGCAATTCGCTCAACAAAAGTTGCACGTCGTCGAATTTTAGCCCGTCAAGCGAATTCAACACTGCGGCAAGCGACGCATCCTCGAAGATTTTAAACCGTTCGTCGTGCGGAAATTTTTCGCGCAGGAGTGAAGCGGCAGATCTGCACGTCAACGCCGTTTCAAGCGAAAAAGTTTTGCCGTCCGCGTACGCCGAAAGAATTTTCGTCAAAGCGTCGTTCACGCGGGCAAGTCTTTGCGCCTCGTTCGGCAACGAAAAATTTTCTGCACGGGCGGCGCGGTAACGTAAAATCCCGTCGTCGAAAACCTCGTTGCGGTCGTACATGTCAAACCAGCTGACGTTAATGCAGTTTTCGCCCTTGTCGGCGGTGTCTTTGGTGAGACCGCCTTTGTCGGCGCGCCCGCGGGCAACTTTGGCAAGATGTTCTTCGCGGCTTTTTACGTTGTA
>JAFVBP010000074.1 GCA_017479925.1 Selenomonadaceae bacterium
ACAGCGTTAGCAGTTGGCTCGAAAACGTGTCGCTTGAAGAGCTCGACACCGACGGCGGCGACGGCGGCGGCGACGGCGGCAACGGCAATGTTGCCAACAGCGGCAACAACGGCATTACACCGAGCGGCGACGCGGCCTTTTCGGACACCGGCAACAACAACAGCAGCAACAACAATCAGAACGGTCTCAACCACTGATTCACGTTGATTCGGCGGGTGACGCTCAAGTAGCGTGACCTGCAGACGCGGGCGTTGACGTAGCACTCCGCGGCGTCACCGCAACAAAAAAGACCCTCGACAACACGTCGGGGGGCAACGTGGACGTTGCATCCAATTGGAGCACTCCGCGGCGTCACCGCAACAAAAAAGACCCTCGACAACACGTCGGGGGTTTTTTTTATGCGTAATGAGTCGGCTGTCCGTTGACGCAGCATCACGATATTTGGTACAGCCCGACAATTCAGCCGCGAATTATTCCGCGTCGAAAAGTTTCAGCTCGTCGCGCAGGAAGCCGAATTCGTAAATCTGCGGCAACAACTTCGCCGACAGTGCCGACAAGTCAACCGTCGCGCCCAAAGCCATGCGAATTTGGTACCAGCCCGCGTCCCAAGTTTCGATTTTCCGGCGCGGCAAGTCAAGCGTCGAAATCTGCGCGAAGAATTTTTTGTAGACTTCGCGTCCCGCCGACAACACGTCGCGTGCCTGTGCCGACAGCTCGTCCGCGTGAGCCTTCAGCCACAGTGAGGCGAATCGGTCTTCGCGTGCCGAATCAATCTGCAAAACCATATCGAAGGACGGACACCGCCAAGTTCGCACTTCCGCCAGCGTGAACGGGAAAAAATTGTTGCGTATCCGATAGACTTCGCCCTCGTACTCGACATTTCGCAGGCTTGCCGTTTGATTCGACGGCGCAAACAAACTCCATACCACCGCGTCCGAAACGAATTCGGGCGTTAATTTTTTTGTCGGTTGCATGAATTGATCGCGGTCGTTGAGCCACGTCGCCTTCGGGAGCCGTCGCACCATGTGAACAACCATTGCCTGCTCGAAGTTGTCGGGCGTGATTGACATTCCGGAGCCGCCCCAATATGCGCCAGATAAAAATGACGTCCAATTTTGATGTACGAAGTCATTACTTACGCACATGAAGCCCGCCAAAAAATTTTCGGCAACTCGATTGCACCTGACGTTTTTTTCGCGGTAAACAGTCAACGCGCTTGACATTGGCGGAAATTTTATTGTGTTGCGCGGGCGGTCAATCCACTTGTTGAGCGTGTCGTCTCTTTTGGCGGCGTGAAAAATTTTTTCGGCGAACTTGTCAACATGCGCGTCGTACACGTCAAGCGAAATGGTTTGCGTTTCAAGCGGCAGTTTCGTCGCCAAGTTCCAAACCAGAAAACCGACGGGAAATTGAGCCTTGCAACCGTCGAAGTTATTCGCGTTGAAGACGAAGCCGCGTTCAAACTTGTAGCGAAAAACTTTGTCGCGAAACTTTTGGTCGGCGTTCGCGTTGATGTACTTGATTTTGGAAAACATGCCCAACCACGCTTGACGGTCGGCAAAATCGCGGCTGATTCGGTAGACAAACTGCGACGTGAGTTCCTGACTTGTCTTGCCGAGTTTGTCCGCCGTCATGAGTTTTTGAATCGCGGTCATCGACACGCCGTCTTTGTAAACTTTGGTCTTGTCGCGTTCGTAATTGTTCGCGGTCGCATACGGCGGGTTGATAAAGATAATCCACTTGATTTCGGGATTGTCCAGGTCGGCGCGCAGATTTTCGGGCAACTTGTCGGCGTCGTCGTTGAGATAGTCGTACTGAAAGACCGTCGCGGTCGGCAAAATAATCTTGCAGTATTCGGCGTCG
>JAFVBP010000075.1 GCA_017479925.1 Selenomonadaceae bacterium
AATGACGCCCAAATCGGAAACAATCACCCCGTCGACATTTGCCGCGTCCAAAAATTTCAGGTAATCGGCAAGCGCGTCGAAGTCGGCGTTGCGAGCGTAAATGTTGACCGCCGCGTAAATTTTCTTGCCGCGAGCGTGCGTGAAGTCAACCGCCGTCAAAATAACGTCGCGGGTGAAGTTGTCGCCGAAAGCGCGCAGGCTGAAGTTTTCGCCGCCGAAATAAACCGCGTCCGCTCCGTAAATCAGCGCGGCCTGCAGTTTCTCGAAGTTGCCCGCGGGTGCAAGCAGTTCAGGCTTCGTCATGTGATTTCCTCAAAAAGTTTCGGCGCGGCAATAACGTCGGGACGTTGACAATCTTGCGTCGCGAAATTGTTCCGTCGCTTTCAAAGCGACCGGCTTGCAGTTTCTCGAAGTTGCCCGCGGGTGCCAAAAGTTCAGGCTTGGCGAAACTTGTCCCGTGTCCCTTACAACTTGTCACTTTAACGATATTGGTTGACAAGATTCAAATGCTCCTCGTACGTGAAGGCGTAGTGATTGTGCCCGTTGCGGTCGGCGACGAAATACAGATAATCGGTCTCCGCGGGGTGCAACACGGCTTCAATCGACGCCATACCGGGATTGGCAATCGGCCCGGGCGGAAGTCCCGTGTGCTGATATGTGTTGTACGGCGAATCAATCTGCGTGTCGGCAATGGTCACGTCCTCTTTCGGCGCGTCCATTAAATATTGCAACGTCGCGTCGGTCTGCAACGGCATGTTCAGTTTGAGCCGCTTCAAGAAAACCTGCGCGACAATCGGGCGATCTTCGGGGAAACGAACTTCGCGCTCAATCAGCGACGCCAAAGTTATCAGGTCGTACACGGACAAGCCCATTTTTTCGGCGTGCGTGCGCATTTCGGGCGTCAAGCGTTCGTCGAAGTTGTTCGCCATGAGCGTCAAAATTTCGTTGATGTCCATGTCGCTTTCGACGTTGTAGGTGTCGGGAAACAGAAAACCTTCCGCCGCGAAAAAAACGTTTTGATGTTTGCGCATGTAATCGTAAGGCGCGAAATCTTCCGCCGCTTTGAGGAATTCGTTTTTGTCGCCCAAGTCAAGATTGTACAGCCGCTCGGCAATTTCCTTGACGCCGAAACCTTCGGGCACGGTGAACTTGATTAACTTCTTTTCGCCCGTCAACAGTTTGGCAAAAACGTCGTCGTCGCTCATGTCGGCGGTAAATGTGTACGAACCGGGACGGAGTTTGTCGTCGTAGCCGCGCAGTCGTGCGAAAAATCGGAACTTCAAACTCGAATCGATAACGCCTTTTTCGGCAAGCCGTTCGGCAATTTCGGCGGTGGACATGCCGTCGCGAATCTTGATGTTGATTCGTTTCTCGATGACGTTTTCGGGCAATTCGGCTTCGGTTGACGCGTCGGGCTTTTGAATGTGCGCAACGTCGGGGTCGGCAAACAAAAGCACTGCGCCCAAAGCCGCAATGCAAAAAGTCACCGCGCCCGCAACGGAGGCAACGTATTTCCACGAAATCTCGTCAGCCAAGTCGCTCAACGAATCGCGAATTTTGTCCGTGAAAGAAACTTTCTCGGAGCGTCGCGAAGGAATTTTGCTCTGCTCGTCGTCGTCGGAAAATTTTTTGTCGTCGGGCTGACTCAAGGTTACTCGTCCTCATCCAAAAGTTTATCGTAAGCCGCCTGTACCGCCTCGAATTCCGCATCGGTCGGTTCGACGTATTCGTCTTCGCCGTCGTCGTTGGTGACGATTTTGGCAATGATAACGTCGTCTTCTTCGCAACCGCAATCGCAACCTTCGTCGTGATCGTGAAGTTCGACCAAAAGCGCGAATCTGTCGTTGCCGACGGGGATAACCATTTCTTCGGCGTAGTAGTAAGTATTGCCGTCCTCGTCGGTCATTTCGACGATGATGTCGTCGTCCGCGAAGTTTTCTTCGTCGGGAATTTGCGCGTTGTGTTTGTCCGTCATGTGAAAGCCTCCTGTATGGAACAGATTTCAAGTTTCGATTGATTTTTGTCAAGCCAGCCTTGCAAGATGTAAACCGCTGCCATCTTGTCGATGACTTTCTTGCGCTTCCTGCGACTTAAATCGGCTTCAATCAAAGTCCGTTGAGCCGCGACGGTGCTCAAACGTTCGTCCCAAAAACTTTGCTCGACATTTGGAAGAGCCGCCGCAATTTTCGCCGCAAAAGTCTTGACGAATTCGCAACGCTCGCCTTCGGTGCCGTCCATGTTTTTGGGCAAGCCGATTACAAAAGTTTTCGCCTCGAATTGAGCAACCAGTTCGCGCAGACGTTTCAGATCGTTTTTGTTCGACGTGCGCTGAATCGTTTCGACGCCTTGAGCCGTCAAACCCAAAGGGTCGCTTGCCGCAACGCCGATTGTCTTGTCGCCGATGTCCAGAGCCAAAACTCTCACGCTTTGCCCTCCAGCCGGTCAAGATACGTGCGCACAAGTTCTTCCAAAAGTTCGTCGCGTTCGACTTTGCGAATTTGACTGCGCGCCTCCATGTGGCTCGTGACGTATGCGGGGTCGCCGCTCAAAAGGTAGCCGACAAGTTGATGCACGGGATTGTAACCTTTGGCGGTCATTGCTTTGTATGCGTTGCGGATGACTTTTTCGGCGCGGTTCTCCTCGATGCCGAAGCTGAACATTCTGGTTTCGTCGCTGACGGTTTTGGTTTCGCTGCCGGTCAAACGAATCACTCCTTCGCGAAAAATTTTCGTGCATTGTACAACAACAGCGCGGCGTGGACAAGAAAAAGTTTAGTGGCTAGTGGACAGTGGCTAGTGGCTAGTGAAAAAACTTCTAACCACTAATCACTAACCACTTTGCAACATTCGGCGCGACTCTTTTCAGCGAACGGAATCAACTGCTTAAAATTTTCGTCGCGAGCCATCAACTCAATCGCCCGTGTGTAATCGGAAATCGCCGCGTCGTAACGTTGCAAATTTTGATAGCATTCGCCGCGACTGTAATAATGATAACCGAGCAAACTTTCCCGCGTCTCAAGCTCAATCGCCCGCGTGTAATCGTCAATCGCTGCCGAATAATTTTTCAAGTCCCGTTGATAAAAACCTGCGCGATTCATGTATGCGTGAGCGGTCGGCTCAAGTTCAATCGCCTTGCTCAGGTCGGCAAGAGCGCGAGTGTTGTCCTTTGCAACAAAACGCCAATACAGCGAACGATAAATGTAATTCTGCGCGTTGGTCGGGTCAAGTTCAATTGCACGGTCAAAATCTTTTATCGACGCGGGATAATTCTTCGCCATGTAGTAAAGATAACCGCGGTTGCCGTAAGCCGCCGAATAATCGGGCTTGAGCTGAATTGCGCGGTTGAGGTCGTCAAGTGCTTGCGAACGAATTTTTTCGCCGACGGTGACATTTTTGTCGACGGATATTTTAATCGACGCGACGCTGTTGCGAATATTTCCGCGCCAATTGTAAGCTTCGGCGTTGTCGGGCTTGAGTTCAATCGCCTCCGTGTAAAGTTTAATCGCGTCGTCGAATTTCTGATTGTAAGCAAGGCGTGTGCCTTCCTCGACTTTTTGGTTGGACAAAAATTCGTTGTCCGCCTGCTTGAATTCGGCTTGAAGTTGAGCACGTCCCGCGTCGTCGGAAACATTTTGCGAACGTCGGCGCAGATCTTCAACCTTGCGGTCGTTTTCGTCGGCGGCAACTTGTGATTCGCGGGTTTGACTTATCAGCGTCGAACGGTCGCGGTCGTCGCGCTGAACCCACTTGGTAATTTCGCTGTCGTCGACATTAACGTCAACCGTCGCCTCCCAAACAATCAGCGTAATCGTGTCGGTCACCTGCTTGACGGTGCGATTGTAGCGGACTTCGCCGACAACTTCGTAACTGTTGCTGGTTATCGCGGTAATTTCGTCGTCGGTCAGCTCGTTGTTGATTGAGCGCGAATAAGTCTTCAGGTAAACGCCGGCTTGCTTCGTCGCGTTTTTAATCGCCTTGTCGCGGGCGCGCAACTTGACAATGTCCTGCGACTCGTATTCGTTGCCGTAATCGACGCCCATAGCCGTGTAAAGTTTGACTTCCGCACGGGCGACGGGGAAATTTTCAACGCCGCAAATTTCGGGCGCGAAAGTCAACGTGCCGACAATCAACGTCGCCGACAAAAGTTTTCGGATTTTACCGCGCATGATTAATCACCTCCAAAGTTTGCCGAAGACGCCGTCACGAAAGATTTTTTCGACGCGAACTTTAATGACTTCACCGAGCGAAATGTTTTCGTCGGGCAGGTAGACGCGGACATAATTTTTCGTCAAGCCGTCGACAAGACCGTCCTGCGAAGTTTCGGCGATAATTTCAACCGTGCGCCCGATTAATCGTTCGGCAAAAGCTTGCGATTTGTCACGCGAAATTTCCAACGCTTGACTTGCGCGAAGTTTTTTCGTCGACGACGGAATTTGATTCGGCATCGTCGCGGCAACCGTGCCCGCCCGCGCAGAAAACGGGAACACGTGAATTTTCGCGAACGGTTGACTGCGGATAAATTCCAGCGTCTGCGAAAAGTTTTCGTCCGTTTCGCCGGGGAAGCCGACAATTAAATCCGTGCCGATTGAAATTTCGGGCACTTCGTCGACAAGCCTTGATGTCAACTGCGCGAACTGTTTTGTCGTGTACGGTCGCCGCATTGCCCGTAAAATTTCGTCGCTGCCCGATTGAAGCGGCAGGTGCACATGGTTACAAATTCGCCCGTCGCTTTTGAGCAGATCAATCAGCGCGTCCGACATTTCGACGGATTCGATTGAGCCGAGCCGCAGTCGCAACGGATTCGCCGCGTCAAGGACAGTTTTCACCGCGTCAACCAACGTGACTTTGCCGCCGAAATCTCGACCGTATGCGCCGACGTGAATGCCCGTCAAAACAATTTCTTTGTAGCCCGCCGCCGCAAGTTTTAAACTTTCGTCGCGGATATTGTCAAGACTTCGACTGCGAACACGCCCGCGCACGAACGGAATTATGCAGTACGCGCAAAAATTGTTGCAACCGTCCTCGATTTTCAGGAAAGCCCGCGTGCGTTGCGGAGCGTGCGGCAACTCTTCAAAGGCGTGAATTTCGTCGACAGCAGTGACTTGCAAAATTTTTTCGCGACGGTTGAAGGCATTTTCGACAAGTTCAACGATTCGCGTCCGATCTTTCGTGCCGATAACAACGTCGACGCCGTCAATCGCCGCGACAACTTCGGGTTCACTTTGCGCGTAACAGCCGACGACCGCGACGATTGAATTTTGATTCGCCGCCCGACGAATCATCTGCCGCGATTTTTGAGAACTGACCGCAGTGACCGTGCAGGTGTTGACGACGACGACATCGGCGTCCGAAATGTCATCTGCCGCCGCGTAACCTGCCGCCTC
>JAFVBP010000006.1 GCA_017479925.1 Selenomonadaceae bacterium
ACAAACCGTCGGGCATTATTTTTGACGTGTTCGCGCTCGACATTTTGGAAGACGGCACGGTCGAAAGTTCCCGCGCTTTTGCCGCACTCAAAAAAGCCGCCGCGTTCGACAGCGACGACAACATCAAAAGTTTGCGACGTTTCGCGCAAGAACTGTTCGATCAATCCCGCGCCGTCGAGTGGTTTGACGACACGCTCAATCACAAGTACAAGACGCCGTTCCGCAAAGAGTGGTTTGACGAGACGATTTATCTGCCGTTCGAGACCGTGACAATGCCCGCGCCGAAAATGTTCGACGAAATTTTGACGAGCTATTACGGCGATTGGCGCACGCCCGTTCGCGACGGACAACCGCGACTCGGCTTCGTTCACAGCCCCGATATCCCGTACAAAGAATTTTGGCGTCGCGTCGACATGCAGAAACTTCTGCGCAAAAAAATTCAAGGAGGCTTGGGCAATTGGCTTTCATAAAAGATTTGTACCGCGACGAAATTCGCGACGGTTACCTTGTCATGTCCGACATGAAAAAAGTTTGGAACCGTCAGCTTGAAATTTGGGCTGAAGTTGACCGAATCTGTCGCAAACACTCAATTCAATACTGGGCAGGCTGGGGAACTTTGCTCGGCGCGGCGCGACACGGCGGTTTCATTCCCTGGGACGAAGACATGGATTTAATGCTGATGCGCCCCGAATACGACCGCTTCTGTGCCGTGCTTGACGACGAACTCAACGGCGAAGTGTTCGAGATCAAGCACAAAACTTTCGACGCAACTTGTGTCGCGCACTCCATGACGACCGTGATTGAATCGAATTACGGGCTTCAAATGGAGTACTGTGACCGCATAAACGACACGCCGCAAGCTATGGCGATTGACATTCATCCGCTTGACATTGCGCCCGACGGCACCGAAAATAGTCTTTTGGCCTTCGAGGCAATGCAGGAAGTCATGACGGCGGTTGCGGACATTTCGCAGATTTACACGATGACGCACTTCAAAAAAGACGGCCGACTTGCCGTTGACATTGAAACATTGCGGGAAATTGCCGCTCTGCCGTTCCAAGAACGTCTGGCTGAACTTTATCGCTACACACATGCGCTTTGGTCGCAGTCTTCGGAAGTCGGTTACTATCCCAAAATGTTGCGGATTTTCCTCGGCGAACCGCTTACCGAAAGACCGTACCGCAAAGAGTGGTTTGACGAAACGATTTATCTGCCGTTCGAGACGGTTGAAATGCCCGTGCCCAAAGAGTATGAAAAATGGTTGACGCGTCGTTACGGCGATTGGCGCACGCCCGTTGACGACGGCGGACAACGTTTGGGACTCCTGCACAGCGCGGACATTCCGTGGCGTGAATTTTTCCGACTCGTCGACGTGCAAAAAATTCTTGACGATTGGAATCGCAAGCACAATCCGCAATTGTTCGATTAATGACTCGTCGACGCGCAAAAAAATTCGGCTGACCGTGACCGCCGCGAAGTATACAATATATTTCGGCAAAGTTCCTATACAAAAATGTTATGCCGTGGTAAAATCGCCCGCGTATCAACAAGCAGGAGGTTTTGTCCATGTCCGACATGAAAAGCTACGTCGAAAGCGTCCTTGAACTCGTCAAACAGCGCGACCCCGACCAAATTGAATTTCAAAACACAGTCAAAGAAGTCCTCACGACGATTGTGCCCGTGCTTGAAAAATATCCGCAGTACAGAGATCAGAAACTGCTTGAGCGCATCGTTGAGCCGGAACGCGTTGTGATTTTCCGCGTGCCGTGGCAGGACGACAACAACGTCACGCACATCAACCGCGGCTATCGCGTGCAGATGAATTCGGCAATCGGTCCGTACAAAGGCGGCTTGCGTTTTCACCCGAGCGTCAACTTGAGCATTTTGAAATTCCTGGCATTTGAGCAGGTCTTCAAAAATTCGTTGACGGGTCTTCCGATCGGCGGCGGCAAAGGCGGTTCCGACTTCGACCCCAAAGGCAAAAGCGACAACGAAGTCATGAAGTTCTGCCAATCGTTCATGACCGAACTTTACCGTCACATCGGACCGCACGTCGACGTTCCCGCAGGCGACATCGGTGTCGGCGGACGCGAAATCGGTTACCTGTTCGGGCAATACAAACGCATTCGCGACGCCTACGATTCGGCTGTTTTGACGGGCAAAGGCTTGACTTACGGCGGCTCACTCACGCGCACGGAAGCGACGGGTTACGGCTTGCTGTACTTCGTCAAAAACTTGCTCGACGCCAAAGGCATCAACCTCGACGGCAAAAAAGTCGTCGTCAGCGGCAGCGGCAACGTCGCGATTTACGCCATTGAAAAAGCGCAGGAACTCGGTGCCAACGTCATCAGCTGTTCGGATTCGGACGGTTACATTTACGACCCGCACGGTATCGACTTGAAGGCGGTCAAGCTCATCAAGGAAGTCAAACGCGGACGCATTGCCGAATACGCGGCGAATCACCCCAGCGCGGAATATCACGAAGGTTGTCACGGCGTGTGGAACGTCAAATGCGACATTGCGCTCCCGTGCGCCACGCAGGAAGAAATCGACCTTGACGCGGCAAAAGCTCTCGTCGCCAACGGTTGCAAAGTTGTCGGCGAAGGTGCCAACATGCCGTCGACGCTTGAGGCGATTGAATATTTCCTCGCGAACAAAATTCTTTTCTGTCCCGCAAAAGCTGCCAATGCCGGCGGTGTCGCTGTCAGCGCGCTGGAAATGAGCCAGAACTCCGAACGCCTCAGCTGGACTTTTGAGGAAGTTGACGAACGCTTGAAAGGCATCATGGCGAACATTTACCGCAACGCGAAACAAAATGCCGTCGAATTCGGCGACCCCGACAATCTCGTCATGGGCGCGAACATTGCCGGTTTCAAAAAAGTTGCCGAAGCCATGACCGCTCAAGGACTCGTGTAATGCGTAATGCGCAATGCGTAATGCGTAATTGATTCGGAATTGCGAATTTCACCGACAAAAAAGCCGCTCTCCACACGGAGGGCGGTTTTTGATTTATTCGGGCGCGGTGAGTTGTCGAACGTTGTTGCCCGCGTTTAAAGTCACAATGTCCAAATCGAAATTTCCGGGCAAGCCGCGACTGTTGAGTTTCGACAGCAAAAATTTTCGGGCATTGTCGTCGGCGCGAAGTAATAAACCGTCTTCGCGAACGGCGCGGCGACATCTTCGGCGACCCGCAACGTTATCGTCGACAAAAAAAGCCGCTCTCCACACGAAGGGCGGTTTTTGATTTATTCGGGCGCGGTGAGTTGTCGAACGTTGTTGCCCGCGTTTAAAGTCACAATGTCCAAATCGAAATTTCCGGGCAAGCCGCGACTGTTGAGTTTCGA
>JAFVBP010000076.1 GCA_017479925.1 Selenomonadaceae bacterium
ACGGCACCGCTCAAGCTGAACGTGCAGGAATATCTGAGCAACGCGCCGACTTTGGTCAAGTCTTCAAGCTTGCGGAATTTGTCGACGTTCGATTTCAGATGATAACACGGCAAGCCCAAATCTGCGGCAATGTTTTTGGCGATACCGAAACGATTTTCGTTGAGTTCGTGCATTTTTTGCGCGTCGACGCCGTGTTGACCGAGGACGCCGCACTCGAAGTAAAACAGCGCGTTGATTCGATACGCCGGGTCGTTTTCGCGGACAAAGTGATCGTAAACGGTCGACAACGAATCGACGCCGCAGGAAATGCCCGTGCCGACAAGCTTGCCGCGTTTTTCGTTTGCGATTGTGCCGTCGACGATGAGATTCACGGGCGACAACGCGTCGTAAAAATCGCACAGAATTTTTTGGATGTACCACTTGATATTCTGAAACAGTCGCTTGGAAATTTTCCCGCGAATTCGCAAGTCCTGCTTGTGCAACATTGCCAACCACAGCGGCACGAGTACAAAGGCGTCATACGAATCGTCGGCGAGCATGTCGGCGTTCGCTTCGTCGATTTCAAAATAAATCGTTCGTTCGGGGTACGGTGAAGTCATCCCGTGAAATTTGATGTCGGCTTCAAGTCGGGTAACACCCCCCCCCCGTCGCGTATTTGCGCAGGTTGGAAATTTCAATCATCTGAAGACCTCCCGTCGACGAAAATCACTTGTCGTTGACAACCACGACGTTTGAGCCGAGGACATAACAATCTTTGCGCGTCGGCATCGGGAAATTGAATTCAGTAGCCAAGTCGACGTTTTCGCGGAAAAAAACTTCGGAATCAACGTTCGCCAAAGTTTGAACTTTGTAGTTGAGCGACGCTTTCTTGTACGCCTCGATGTCAAAAACGTTCGCGAAGTCGTCAAGCTTGCCCAAAATCTCAAGCGCAAGTAACGTGCGCAGACATTTGGAACACTTGCCGCAGTTGGTCGAATCCGTTTCCTTTTGCAACAGGCAGACGTTCAAATACTTCTGCGCGATATTCCAGTCGGCGATATTTTTCGTCTTGTCGACGCGGCGGTGTTGACAGCCGTCGATAATCAGCTCCGTGCGTTCGGTTTGCATGAGCGGCACCAAATACGAATCGGCAAAGCCCGCCAAATCGTAATGCCACGGACCTTTGATTTCGCTGTATTCGCGGCTGCTCGGCACGTAATAACGCCGAATCGCGTTTTGCAAACTCAGCAGGCACGAATAAAACGCCAGGTAAAGCAAAGTCGCCTTGTCGTCTTCGTGACGGAACAGGTGAATGTTCGAATCCATGACGATAAGCGGCAAATTCAATTCGTCGGCGACGGCGCGGGCACGTTCGGCACGGCTGCGAAAAACTTTTTGCGTGTGCGAGGCACCGAAGTCGCCGTGTGAACCGCAGTTGAACAGAAACAGCGCGTTGACTTTGTAATCGGGGTCGTCTTCCTTGACGAAACGGTCGTACAGCGTCGACAGCGAATCGACGCCGCAGGAAATGCCCGTGCCGATCAATCTTCCGTGAGCCGCCGTCGGAGCAAAACCTTCGACAGAAATTTTCGCGGGCGACAGTTTGTCCGAGAAGTCGCACAAAATTTTCGGCACGTACCACGACAGATTTTTGTAGAGCTTTTTGGAGACGTTGCCGCGAATCGTCAAGTCGGTGTGATTGTACATTGCCAGATACAAGCCGATTAACATGAACGGGTCATAAGTGTCGTCGACGAACATGCCGCCGACTCGTGCGTCAAGGTCAAACCAAAGTTTGTCGGCGGGAGCTTGCGCGGTCATGTCGGTGAATTTTATCGTCGCT
>JAFVBP010000077.1 GCA_017479925.1 Selenomonadaceae bacterium
CGACGTTGCGCACGCGGGCGACATTGTCGTCACGTCGAAACTTGCCAACGCGAAAACGGGCGACACGCTCTGCGACAAAGCCGCGCCGATTAAATACGAGCGAATAAAATATCCCGAACCGATGCTTGCAATGGCAGTCACCTCCGCCAAAAAAGGCGAAGAAGACAAAGTTTTCGGCGCGATTATCCGTCAACAGGACGAAGACCCGACAATCTGGCTCGAAAAGAAAGCCGAAACGAAGCAGACGATTCTGCGCGGTATCGGCGAAGTTCACCTGGACATTTTGAGCGACAAACTCCAGCGCAAATTCGGCGTGCAAATGGTTTTGGGCGAACCGCGTGTTGACTACCGCGAAACGATTCGCAAGACCGTCGAAGTCGAAGGCAAGCACAAGAAACAATCCGGCGGTCACGGGCAATACGGTCACGTTTGGCTGAAAATTTCCCCGAACAAAGAGCAATCCGACAAGCCGTTTAACGTCGTGTTTTCGGAAAGCATTTTCGGCGGCAGCGTTCCGCGTCAATACTTCCCCGCCGTCGAAAAAGGCACCTACGAAACTTTGGCGCAAGGCATTATCGCGGGTTATCCCGTCGTCGACGTGGCGGTCAACCTGTATGACGGCTCCTATCACGCGGTCGGTTCGAGCGAAGCGGCCTTCAAGACTGCAACGTCAATCGCGCTGAAAAAAGGCGTCCTTGCCGCAGATCCGATTTTGCTTGAGCCGATTGACGAGATTACCGTTCTCACGCCCGAAAATTACATGGGCGACATTATCGGCAAGCTCAACAGCAAGCGCGGCAAAATTCTCGGCATGGACCCGAAAGGCAAAGGCATGACCGAAGTCAAAGCGTTGATTCCGTCGAGCGAACTTTACAAGTACGCGACGGATTTGCGTTCGCAGACTCAAGGTCGTGCGTCGTATTCGCTCAAGTTCTCGCATTACGAACCGATGCCCGACAAACTCGCCGAAAAGATTATCGAAGAGCACAAAGCCGCCGCCGCAGAGAAATAATTTCCGTTGACGAATCACGAACCGCCGGTTGGGTCAGTTTCCGACCGACGGTTTTTTTACGCCGAATTCGTAAGCGAAACGTCAACGCCAAACATGCGGCGAAACGAATTGTCCGCTGATTCGCGACCGAAGCGTCAACGGCCGTCAAAATCGGATGCAACGTCACGTTGCCCGCCGCAGAGAAATAATCTATGCTCGGCAAAATCAAAATCCCGACAGAAATTTTTCCGTCGGGATATTTTTTTGCAAAGAGGCTTGACAGCATATATATATATAATGCCTTTTGAAAAAATTCGCGGAGGTGATCTTTCATGGCAATTTACGCTTACGGCGACCCCGATCCCGAAAATCGTTTTGGCAAAAGAAAATTCATCTATGATTCGCTGGTCAACGACAAAATCTCGCGGTTTCTGTGGAGCTGGTATCACGACTGCGATTTGAATCGTCTGGCAAAACTCTCACAGTACGAAATGACGGCGGACGAGCAAATTTCGTGGAAAAAAGGTCATAGATTGTTGGAGTTTCGTCCGGGCGATTGGGTCATTCACAAAAACGTTCCCGAGTGGGGACAATGCACGGCGGCGCGCTTGTCGAGCGAATACTTCTATCAAAATCCGTTGCCCGCAGGTCACGGCGACGGACGGCAATGTTTCCACGTCGACAGAGTGATTGACTTTGCTCGCGGCGACGGGCGGTTACATCCGATAATCTACTCCCGCCTGAAAGTGATGGGTGCCGTTTATCGGATTTACTTCGAGAAAGAGTTTTACGAAACGCTCATCGCGCTGGGCTACGAACTCGACGACATCGACAAGAAAAAAATTGCGGGCTTGGAAATCGACGCGGCGAAAGTTAAAGACGGCAACCACTTTCAACGCGAACTCAACGCGGTTTTCGACGACTTGACCGCCGTGATTCAGCGTCATCATCCCGGCAAAGATTTGGAAGGTTTCTTGGCGAAAGTCTTTCGTCGAATTCCCGACGTCGTCGAAGTCAAAGAGAACGGCTCCGGTTGGAAGACTGACTTCGGCGCAGATTTAATCGTCAAAACGAAAAAGGATACAATCGTCGTTCAAGTGAAATCTTTCGTCGGCGAAGTTTGGGATACGACTTGCGTCACCCAGCTCAAAACGGCGATTGAAAACTTCGACGCCACGCAAGGCATCATCATCACGACGGGACAACGAACTCCGCTTTTGGACGAGGCGACAAAAAAACTCGCCGACACCATGAGCAAACGAAACGTCAAAATTCGCTTGATCGCGGGCGGCGAAGTTGCAAAGTTCGTCTTAAAATACGGCTTGGATTTGCTTATAAAGTGAGCGCGTTACAGGTCGTCAGTCGAATCAACGTTCGATTGACGGTCTTTTTTATTGCGGAAAATTCGGCGACGCTCCTTGCGCACGTCGTTGCTGAAGCGTTCCTCTTCGCTGAAAATACAGCCGCAGTAATTTTGCCGATAAAGCCCAAGTTGCTCGCTCAAGTCAATGCCTTCCTGCCAACCGACGCGAAAATCTTCGTAGAAAAAACACACGTCGAAGCGTTCGGCGTAATGTTCGGCGAACTTTTTAATCAGCCCGTGATTTTGGTGGCGACTGTAAAACAGCGACGACGTGAAGTATTTGAAATTGTTTTCGGCGGCGAAACGTGCGACTTCGCTCAATCGCCACGCGTAACAAATTCCGCAACGTTTGTGGAAGCCGTCAGCGAAGTGAACCGAGTCGAAGCCTTCGACGACCAAAGCCGTTCGCGTCAAAAATTCGCGCAGGCGATAATGATTGTCCGCGAAAAATTCAATGCCGACTTTTTCGGCGAATTCGCGTGCAGTGTTGAGCCGACGTTTCCACTCCTGGTGCGGGTGAATGTTCGGGTTAAAAAAATATCCGACCGGCTCGAAGCCTTCTTCGCGCAGACGCTTGACGGGATAGCACGCGCACGGTCCGCAACACATGTGCAACAAAATTTTTTCCATGACGGGAGTCCTCAATAGATGGTGAATTCTTTCCACGGAATTTGATCGAGACGAATCGAACGCAAAAATTCTACGATGTCGCGTCGCCCGTAATAATGCGGCGTGCCGTTGGAGTCCTGCGACATTAAAATTATCGGCATGTTGCGGAAGAACTGAGACAACTGATTTCGCACGCGAATCGCCCGCGTCGTGTAATTTGTCACCGTGCGATTGACGGCAACGACCGCGAAAGTCACGCCTTGTTCGATGATGACCGCGCCTTGAATTTTCATGTTAACCACCTCCCGAAAAATATTTCGAGCTTGAATTTCGTGACGACTTCGGAAAGTCGAACAGTTTGCCAAATTGGATGCAACGTCACGTTGCCACCTGCCTTGAAGATGTTGGTATGCGAATTATATCATGCGTCGACACTTCGCGGCAGGAATTTTTTCGGCGGCGGCAAATTTCGCTTGCAGGGGAGTTGATTGACATGTTTGAGCCGAAAAAATTTTTCGCGGCGTTTACGATTATCCTTGCGTTGACGTTGAGCGGTTGCGTTGACGAGAAACCTTCCGCGCCGAAAGAATTTTTAAATGTCTCCTACGACCCGACACGCGAACTTTACGCCGAATACAACGAAAAATTTCTGCGACACTGGACGCACGACCTTGGGCACGACGAAATTATTCTGGAACATTTGCACGGCGGCAGCGGCAAGCAGGCTCGCGCAGTTATCGATGGTCTTGAAGCCGACGTTGTCACGCTGGCACTTGCTTACGACGTGACCGAAATCAAAAACGCGGGCTTGATTCGCGGCGGCTGGCGAAGAGAATTCCCCGACAATTCGTCGCCGTACACCTCGACAATGGTTTTCCTCGTGCGACACGGCAATCCGAAAAATATTCGCGATTGGGACGACTTGATTCGCCCCGATGTGAAAATTGTCACGCCGAATCCGAAAACTTCAGGCGGCGCGCAGTGGAATTACCTTGCCGCGTGGGAATTCGCCCGCAGGAAATTCGACGGCGACACCGACCGAATAAAAGACTTCATGAGCAAACTTTTCGCCAATGTCGTCGCACTTGACAGCGGTGCTCGCGGCTCGACAAACAGTTTCGTGCACAAAAAAATTGGCGACGTGCTAATCGCTTGGGAAAACGAAGCTTTGCGTTCCGTGCACGAAATGCCTTACCAATACGAAATTGTCACGCCGAGCTTGAGCATTTTGGCGGAACCGTCCGTTGCCATTGTCGACAAAGTCGTCGACGCGAAGGGCACCCGCGAAATCGCCGTTGAATATTTGACGTGGCTTTATTCGCCCGAAGGTCAAGAAATTGCCGCGAAAAATTTTTACCGTCCGCGTGACGAAGAAATTCTGTCGCGTTACGGTGACGTGTTCAAGCCGTTGACTTTGTTCACGATTGATGAGGCTTTCGGCGGTTGGGTCAAAGCACACAACGACCACTTCGCCGACGGTGCGACTTTCGATCAAATTTATCACCGCTGAAATGTCGGCAACGCTTGCAAAAAGTTTCCGCGCAGATTATAATTTCGTCGCAAACAAAAATGCCCCGACCGAAGTCGAGGCGAAATGCTTGCCGGGCAGTTTAGCCCCTCATGTGTAAGGTTAATGCAAATCAAATTTCAGTCGCTGGTCTTGCTGGGACTTAGGCGGCTGTTCCGCTCGTTGCCAGGAGTATTGCTCCCGTCACCGCGATTGTCCGAATGATAATCCAAACAATGCGTTTCATAAGCGTGACCCCCTTTCCGGGGGCTTTCGAGATTGAAACCGCCCTTCGCCGCGTTTGGCGACAAGCAATACGAATTATAACAGGCACGTCACCCGAATTCAAGGTGACGTTCATTTTTTTTACAGCTTGCAAAAACGTTGCGCGACGATTGAAAAATTTTCGGCGCGTGTTATAATCGGCGCAAACAAACCGAGGAGGCGACACGACATGAAATGGGTTTGCAATATCTGCGGCTGGGAATACGACGAAGAGCAAGGCGACCCCGAAAACGACATTGCGCCGGGCACGAAGTTTGAAGACTTGCCCGAAGATTTCGTTTGTCCGCTGTGCGGCGTCGGCAAAGATGATTTCTCGCAAGCCGAGTGAAAATTTTTTCGGCGAACTGTGGCAAAGCGCAAATCGTTATGCTACAATAATCGCGAATAATCTTTTGAGGAGGCAGTTTTAAATGAAAGTTACTGTAGTCGGTTCCGGCAACGTGGGCGCGACCGTGGCGAACGTCTTGGCGACCAAAGGTTTCGCAAGTGAAGTCGTCCTTATCGACATCAAAGAAGGCCTGTCCGAAGGCAAAGCGATGGACATCATGCAGACGGCGCACATGCTCAACTTTGACACGACCGTGACGGGTGTGACGAACGATTATGCGGCGACGGCAGGCTCGCAAGTCGTCGTTGTCACCAGCGGCATTCCGCGCAAACCCGGCATGACTCGCGAACAACTTATCGGCACCAACGCGAAAATCGTCAAAAGCGTCGTCGATCAAATTCTTGAACATTCGCCCGAAGCAATTTTGATTATCGTGTCGAATCCGATGGACGCAATGACTTACTTGACGCTCAAAGACACGAAACTTCCGCGCAACCGCATTATCGGTCAAGGCGGCATGTTGGACAGCTCCCGTTTCCGCTACTACCTCGCGTTGGCTCTGCAAGAGGCCGGCTATCCCGCGACGCCTACCGACATTGACGGCATGGTTGTCGGCGGTCACGCTGATAAAACCATGGTTCCGCTCGTCAGCTTGGCAACTTACCGCGGCATTCCCGTTACGCAACTTTTGAGCGACGAAGCGATTACCAAAGCTGTCGAAGCGACCAAAGTCGGCGGCGCGACCTGCACGAAACTTTTGGGCACTTCCGCTTGGTACGCGCCCGGTGCTGCGGCTGCGGCTCTGGTTGAAGCCATTGCCCTCGACGCGAAGAAACTTATCCCGTGCTGCGTCTACCTTGACGGCGAATACGGCGAAAAAGATCTTTGCATCGGCGTGCCCGTCATCCTCGGCAAAAACGGCATCGAAAAAATTGTTGAAGTCGAATTCTCCGAAGCCGAAAAAGCCAAATTCGCCGAAAGCGTCGCGGCTGCCCGCGAAGTCAACAGCAAGATCGGCGAAGCACTCGCGTAACCGAATCGACATTACAACACGAATCATGGAACTCTGCCGTAACAGGCGGAGTTCTTTTGATTTTGATTGACGCCGCAAAAAATTCCAAATTCCTAATTCCAAATTTCAAATTGCTTTTAAGGAGGTGACACGTTTTGACGATATTGCAGGTGAAGGACGCGACACGTTTATTTCCAAGGAGGAGATTGACATGTTTGACCACATCGAAAAAATCGAACGGATTGACCGCGTCAAGGGCGTCACCAACGACAACCGCCAACGTTTCAACAGCGGACGCGGACGCCGCGACGAAACGGGCACTTTCGCCGACGAATTGCGCCGCGCAATGAACTTGCCCAAAAAAGTCAAGCCCGTCAAGAAAACACCCGTGCCCGAAGCTTACGAACTCGAAATTACTTCAAGCGGAACGCATTCGCTCTTTTACATGAGCGGGCTGAGCCTCGACCGTTTGCTTGCATGAAGGAGATGTGTTATGGACGACAAAATTTTTATGAAGCTCGCGCTCGACGAGGCAAAGCGGGCGTTCGACGAACACGAAGTTCCAATCGGTGCCGTTCTCATTGACGAGAGCGGCATTTTGATTTGCGGCGACCACAACCGAATTGAACAACTCAACGACGCGACGGCTCACGCGGAAATTTTGACGTTACGGGCGGCAAGCAAAATTTTAAATCGTCGACGGTTGACGGACTGCACGCTGTATTCGACGGTTGAGCCGTGCGCAATGTGTGCGGGCGCGTTGATTCTTTGCCGCGTGAAACGACTGGTTTACGGCGTGACGGATTCCAAATTCGGCGCGTCCGAATCGCTGTTCAACGTGACGGACAATCCCGCGCTCAATCACCGTTTGCAGGTGACCGCAGGCGTGCTCGAAGACGATTGTCGTGACTTGCTGAAAAAATTCTTCGCCGACAAACGAAACTTCGGTCGTTATCCGTGACGGTCGATTAGTGTCGCGTTGTCTGCAACAAAAAATCCCCGTCACACGACGGGGCGTTTTGTTTCAATCGCGAATCAGTTCTTGCAAGGTCTTGTAAAGTTGTTCGGGGTCGACGGGCTTCGTCAAGTGCGCGTTCATGCCGGCTTTGAGCGAGCGTTGAACGTCTTCGTCGAAGGCGTTGGCTGTCATTGCGATAATCGGCACGGTTTTGGCGTCGGGGTGATCGAGTTCGCGAATTGCGGCGGCGGCAGCCAAACCGTCCATGACGGGCATTCGGATATCCATCAAAATCGCGTCGTAAAGTTTCGGCGGCGAGGCGGCAAATTTGTCGACGGCGATTTTCCCGTTTTCGGCAACGTCGGAAATCATCCCGCGCATTTCGAGAATCATCATCATGATTTCGGCGTTGACGGGCATGTCTTCGACGACGAGAATTTTTCGGCCTTCAAGCGCGGCAAGTTTCTTTTCGGGCTGAATTTGTTTCTTGCGGTGGAAAGCCTGTTGGAATTCATACAGCACGTTGTTGGCGTCAAGCGGCTTTGCCATGAAGGTATCGACGCCGGCTTTAATCGCGTCGGCTTCGACTTCAAACCAGTCGTAAGCGGTCAACACGATAACCGCCATGTCGGTGCCGATAACTTTTCGGATTTCGCGGGTCAACTCAATGCCGTCCTGTTCGGGCATGAGCCAATCGACGAGAATCAAGTTGTAGTCTTCGCGGCGGGCGTGGCGCAGTTGAATCAGTTCGAGAGCTTCCCGACCGCTCGCGCAGGTTTCGGCGGCGATACCGACTTCCTCCAGCACGGATTGCGCATGTTGACGGGCAAGCGGTTCGTCGTCGACAATCAGCACGGAAAAATCTTGCGGGCGCATTTCTTCGGAATTGTCGTCGTCGCTGCGGCTTGAATCTTTGAGCGGGACGTTGACGACAAACTCCGTGCCGACGCCTTTTTCGGACGTGACGGTTATCGAGCCGTTCATCATCTGCACGATATTTCGCGTTATCGCCATGCCGAGACCGGAGCCGCCGTAGCGCGAAGTCGTGGTGTCGTCTTCCTGCGTGAACGGCTCAAAAATTTTCGGCAGATAATCTTTGCTCATGCCGATGCCGGTGTCTTTGACGGTGAAACGGAAGTTCGATTGCCCGTCATATTGCGCGGTGCATTCAATCAACAGCGAAACTTTGCCGCCCGCGTCGGTGAATTTGACCGCGTTGCCGAGGATGTTAATCAAAACTTGCTCAAGCTTGGTGTCGTCGCCGATGTAATATTTGCCGATTGCGCCGCGAGTTTCACAAGCGAACGTCAAACCTTTGTCGCGGCATTGACCTTCGACGAGCGTCGTAATTTGTTCGACGAACGACGGGAACGAAAATTCTTCGTTGCGGAAAGTCATGCGCCCCGATTCAATGCGGCTCATGTCCAAAATGTCGTTGATTATCGACAGCAGGTAACGTGCGCTTGAGCCGATTTTTTCGAGGTGGTCTTTGAGCGTCGGCGACAAATTTTCTTCGTGCAAGGCGATGTTGTCCAGCCCGATAATCGCGTTCATCGGCGTGCGAATTTCGTGGCTCATGTGCGACAGAAACGCAGTCTTCGCGACGTTGGCTTGTTTGGCTTCGGTCAACGCGGCCTTTAAGCGGGCGTTCTGTTCGAGTTGCTTGCGTTGAATTTCGGTCGTGTCGCTTTTGAGTAGAATAAAAAAATCCGCTCGCGGGTCAATCGAATAAAAGTCCAGCCGCTTGTAAAAAGTTTCGCCGCCGATGTTGCAGGCGATGTTGACGACATACGGCTCCGACTGCGCAAGGTTGCGTTTAATCGCGTCGACGGACAGAGCTTCGCGGATATTTTTTTTGATTTCGTGGTCGCCTTCAAGCACGGGAAAAACCTGGTCGCGCAGATATTCTTCGTAGACGCCTTCGCGGGTCAGCGGGAAAATCGAACCTTTGCCGATTAACGCCGCGTCACCGACGACGACGCTGTAATTGTCGTTGGCAATGTACGCAACCATGTCGAATTGCCGCGCCAAAATTTTGTCGAGCAGGGCACCTTCGACTTTTTCCTTGCCGGCTTCCTGTTCGGCGATAAAAATGATGATTTCGTTCGAGATCGGGTGACGCGTGAAGACCGCACGATAATGCACGTAACAATAACGACCGTCCTTGCGCCGCGAAAACAGATACATTGCGGTACCCGTGTCGCCGCGCAGAAAACGTTGCTTGATGTTGTCGCGGTTGAACGTCGCCAAAAAATTTTCGCGTTCCTCGTCAATCGGATAATTCACTGCGCGCAGGTTAATCAGCTCCGAATACGGGCGAATCACCGAATCCGTGCCGAAAAGGTCACGACCTTGAATATCTTCGACTTTATTGCGGGTCAGGTTGACGCGGAACATCGACAGCGTCTTTTCGTTGGCGCGATAAAAATTGTCGCCGACTGCCATGTACGTCGTCTGCAGTCGCTGCGCGTAAACTTTCAAACTCGTTACGTCAAAAAACGTGCAGTAAACGTAATGTTCGCCGAAATCGTCGACGAAAGTATAATTCACGTTGCACCAAACGACGTTGCCTTTTGCGGTCATCTGGCGAATCGTCAAGTCCTTCGTGCTGTCCTCGGACACGCGGCGGCGCAACATCCGCTTGACGGCAAGTCGGTCGTCGGGGTGCGTGAAGGCGATAACTCCGCGCCCGTTCAAGTGATTGAGCGCGTCGTCAACCGAACATTCCATCATGCGGGCGAAATTTTTTGACACGAAAACAACTTCGAGCCGCCCGCCGACGTTTTCACGCATAAGAATCGACGCGCCTTCAAGTTGCCGAATCGAACGCAGAAAATGTTCACGTGCGGAAGTTTTTTCGCTGTCCGACAGATCCGTCACAAAAAATCCGACGTAAGGCGCGGGCAAGTCGTCAATCCGTTGAAAGTGCACGCAAAGTTCGCCGCGTCGCAAAGTATTCGTGAACGCATTCGACGTAAAAATTTCGTCGCCCGACAAGCCGTTTTCGACGACAAACGCGCCGATAAAGTCGTCCGTCTGCCCGAAAGTTTTCCACAGCCGCGCAAAGGCTTCATTGCCGAAAACGATACGATAGTCGCGCAGAGACCCGTCCGCGTTTAACACTGGCTCGCAGATGATTGTGCCGATTTTCAGTTCGTCAAACTTCGACGTATCGAGCGGCAATGAGCTGTCCATGATTGATTCCTCGCTCTCGGAAAAAAATTGGGCGAAACTCGCGTTGAGTTTCAGCCCGATTATAACAGTTATCCGCAATTCGTGCAGAAAATTTTTCGCAGTTGAAAACTTCCTGAACGCGTGTTATACTTCGCGTCGATGCTACCCCTCTCAGGAGGCAGAACACCAATCGAGAGGAGGTGTTAGCTGATGATTGCTGTCTTGACTTCGGTCGTCGTCAATGTGGTTTCAATCGTCATTGGAACTTACATTTACGACAAGTGGTTCAAACGGTAGCAGGCGCGTTACCAATCGACTTACCCGCTAAGCGGCTCCATCACAACCGTTTATGGTAAACGAGACCCCCGTACAGTCCATCACTCTGCGCGGGGGTTTTCGTTCGGTGCTAACCAAAATTGCTGTCTTGACGTGGTGCTTACTTCGTTAAGCGCGATAAATTTAACATAAACGTTTCGGATTGTCAACGTCACGCCCGCCAACGTCACGTTGCTTTCGTCGCCCAAATGGCAAACAGCGGTACCGAATCGTAATTACAGCGCGAATCTCGTTGCACGACGGCGGAAATGTCTTCGTCGAGCGTCACGGAAAAATTCAGCCCTTCGAGAAAACCGGCGTCCCAAAACGGTCGGCGTCGACGGCTTATAGTCAGCGAATCTTTAATCGCGGCGCATTCGTCAACCTGCGCGACGGCAAGTTTCATTCGCGAACAGGCGGAAAAATTTTGGTCGCCGTAATCCGAATCGAAATTTATCAGCACGCCGCCGATTTTGAGCACGCGGAACCATTCGCGGTAAGCCGCCTTCACGTCGGGCAATGTCCATGTCAAATTTCGCGTGACAATCACGTCAAAACTTTCGTCCGCAAAATCCAGCGATTGCGCATTCATCCTGCGAAAGGTCGCCGAAAGTTTCAGTTTGCGAAGATTTTTTTCCGCTTCACGCAACATTTTCGCCGACATGTCAATTCCCGTGACTTCGTGACCGAGCCGCGACAAAATTGCCGCGAAAAAACCTGCGCCCGTGCCGACGTCAAGGATTTTCAACCGACCGCCGGGCAAATTTTTGCGGAAAAGATTTTCCCACGCAAGTCCGTCGACGCCGTCAAGTTCAAGCCGACGAATTTTGCTCAGTTGTGCGCTGCGTTCGTCCCAATACGCCTCAATTCGACGATTTAAGTGTTCCATGTACGTTGCCTCCCGAAAAAATTTTTGCTCAAGCGGAGGTTTCGTTAAATTTTCTCCCAAAAATTGACGCCGAAAACGTTTTCAGCTTGCCGTTTTCGAGTACAAGCACGCGATCGGCAATTTTTTTGACGATTTTTAGGTCGTGCGTGATAAAAATGCATGAAATTTGCCGTTCGACGCACAAATTTTTAATCAACGCGATGATTTGCGCCTGAATTGTCACGTCAAGCGCGGAAGTCGCTTCGTCGCAGATTAAAAGTTTCGGTTCGACGGAAATTGCCCGCGCAATCGCCGCACGTTGACATTCGCCGCCCGAAACTTCACGCGGATAACGTTCCGAATACTCGTTTGGCAGCCCGACACGCGTCAATAATTCGCTTACGGACGCTTTTACGCCGAAATTTTTAATCGGTTCGGCAATACTCGCGCCCAAAGTTCGCCGCGGGTCGAAAGAATCTTCGGGCATCTGAAAAATCATCTGCATATCGCGATAAAAATTATTATCAGTTGAGTGCGTTATATCTTCGCCGCAAAGAAAAATTTTCCCGCCGTCGCAATCAATCAGCCGCGAAATAATTTTCGCCAAAGTTGACTTGCCGCAACCGCTCAAGCCGATAATCGCAAGAATTTCGCCCGCGTCGACGGAAAAATTTATGTCGTCGAGGACGGTTTTGTCGCCGAAAATTTTTTTGACGTGTCGAACGTCCAAAATCGTCATAAATTCGCCGCCTCAATCAATTCACGCGTGTAAATTGCCTTCGGAGCGTTGAAAATTTGTTCCCGTGTGCCGAATTCGACGGGCTGTCCGTGCCGCATGATTAAAATTTTGTCCGCCATGCGCCGCGCAACGCCGAGATGATGCGTCACCAGTACGATTGAAATTTTCTGTCGTTCGCGCAATTTCAACAGCTCGTTGACAACGTCGACTTGAGTGACCGCGTCGAGTGCGCTTGTCGGTTCGTCCGCCAAAAGCAATTTCGGTTCCAGAATCGTCGCCGCCAAAATGCCCGCACGTTGAGCCATGCCGCCCGACAGCCGAAACGGATATTCGTCGAGTGCCGCCGCGTCCAAATTTATTTTGCGCATAAGTTCAATCGCTCGTTCGCGGAAAAAATCTTTCGTCCAAGACCGATGAGCCGTCACGGATTCAAAAATTTGTTCGCCGACGGTTCGTATCGGGCAAAAACTCGCGCCCGCGTTCTGAAAAATGTATCCGATTGCATCTCCCGCAAGTTTTCGACGTTCAAAATCGCTCAAATTCGTGATTTCACGCCCGTCAAACGAAATTTTGCCGCTCAAAACCGAATTTTTGTCGAGTAAACCGCCGATCGACTTCAAAATCGTCGATTTACCGCTGCCCGATTCGCCCGCAACGATTAAAATTTCGCCGCGTTTGACGGAAAAATTCACGTTGTCGACGACGCGCTTGTTGCCGTACGCGATCGACAAATTTTCGACCGTCAAAAGTTCAGTGCTCATCGAATCACCTGCGCACGATTATAAATCGTCGCCGACAAAAATTTAAGCCCCGCTTGGGGATACAAATTACGCCGCGAAAACTTGTCGGGGCATTTTTCTTTGATATAATCGTCGCGAGGTGATGTTTTTGAAACTCAGCAACCAAAATATCGCGCACGTCATGGAAAAAATCGAGCAATTCTTCGATTCAACGGGCGTTCCGCGCAAAGACAAGCTCAAAATTTGCGTTTTGCTGGAAGAATCACTGCTTCGTTATCAAGAAACGTTCGGTGAGACGCAAGAATTCGAGTTTTTAACGCGAAAATGGTTCGGAACGCCGCGTGTGTCGATAAAAATCAAAAGCAAACCGTTCAATCCGCTCGAATATGACGACGACGAACAGATTTTTTCGGAAAATGTCATGCACAACCTGCTGAATTACGAAAAAGCGCGTGTGATTTACCGTTACGAAAGCGGTTTCAACGAAATTCAAGCGTTTTCGCCGCGTGAAATTAAAAATTTGAAGATTCCGGGCGGCTCAAACACGATTTCGATACTGTTTGCGGTTATTTTCGCGTCGATTGCGGGAAATTTTTCGCCCGAAACGCAAAATCTAATCGTAAACATCATCAATCCGATACTGAATACGCTTTTCGGGGCGATTATCGCGGCAAATATCCCGTTTGTTTTCGTTTCGATAGTCGCAAGTATCTGCGCAATGGAAAATATGGTGACTTTGAACACGATTGGCACGACAGTTTTGCTCAGATTCGTCAAAATTACGCTGTTTATCGTCGTCGTGACGATTTTTATCAGCGAAATGTTCTTTCCCGTGGTGAATTTCAGCTTCGACGGGCAAATTTCGGCGTCAAACTCGGACGAAACGGCGAAAATTTTCAATTTACTGCTGTCAATCGTGCCGCAAAACATTATCGAGCCGTTTTTGAAGGGAAATATCCTGCAAATCGTGATTTTGGCGTTGATGACGGGCGTTTGCGTGACGATTTTGGGCGACCGCGTCACAGATTTCAAAAAAATTATCGTCGAGAGCAAGCAAATCGTCTTCAAAATGATTTCGATCGTCCTGAAATTGATTCATGTGGTAATTTTCTTGAGCATCGTGAAGATTTTGCTCATTTATTCGTTTGAAGATTTCGTTTCGCTGTGGAAAATCATTTTGGCGAACTATTTGGCGTTCATAATCGTTCCTGCGGCGATGATTTTGCGAATTTCGGTCAAACACGGCGTAAAAATCGCGGATTTCATGCGAAAAATCTATCCTGCGTGTCTGATTACGTTCACAACGGGCAGCGGAAGCGCGTCTATGCCCAAAAATCTCGAAATTTGCAAGCAAAAACTCGGCATCAAGGAGAATTTATGCGATTTTTATATCATGTTGTCGCATTCTTTGTGCCCGACGACGATGACAATCTCAATAATCATCTACGCGTTCTTCGCGGCGGAGTTTTCGGGCGTCGAAATGACAATTTCGCAGCTGATAATCGTCGCTTTGCTGTCAATTCAGTTCGCAATAGCCACACCGAACGAAAACGGCGGAATAATCGCGACGATGACGCTTTTGTTGACGCAATTTGGCTTTTCAATGGACTCAATCGGCCTGATGATGGCGTCAAACATGTTTATCGTGAACATTTCGGGCGTTGTCGGCATAATTGTGCGCGATTCTGACCTGTTTGACCTGTCGCGAACGAAAATTTGACACAAAAAAAGCCTCGACACGCTGTCGGGGCGATTTTTTTGTTATTTTTTGTCGAGAGCCGCCGTAATTTCGTAATAATCGGACGGATGAGCGTTAAACCCTTCGATATTCGGCTTCATAACGAACGACATCTTCAAATGCGACGCGTAAATCAGCGCGAAGTCGTCTAAAATCTGTTTTGACATCTGAATCGCGAGTTTTGAACGTTTTTCGGCTCCAAAAGTGTTGTGAAGTTCGTTTTCAAGCGCAAAAATCGTCGGATTGTCGTAAAAACCGGCGTTATCGACGGCATTTGCGACGATATGGCTCGTAAAATAATATTCGGGGTCGCCCGTGGGCGCGGTGACGATCGCTTTGCTGAAAATATCGTATTCGCCGCTCTTGAGGAAGTTTTTGTAGTTGTCGGTGGCGTTTACGTTGAGTTTCACGCCGATTTTTTTCAAATTTGCCTGCGCAGACTCTGCCAAAAGCGGTAATTCTTGCCGTGAAGTGTACGTGAGCCAGCGTAATTCGAGATTTTGACCGTTTTTGTCGACAAAACCGTCGCCGTCGGTGTCAATCCAGCCCGAATCGGCTAAAATTTGCTTCGCGGCGTTCAAATCAAACGGTATCGGCTGAAAATTTGCGTCTCCGAACGTTAAATTCGCGGGAAACGGGCTTATCGCGGGCGTTCCGTTGCCGTTGAGCAAGATTTTGCAGAAATTTTCCTTGTCAATCGCCATCGAAATTGCTTTGCGAACGTTTTTGTCTTGCAAAATCGGATTTTTGAAGTTAAAAGCCGCTTGATAGACGCGTGAAGTGTTCGTTTGCGAGATTTTGAAGTCATTTCCGCCGAAAAGTTTCAAATTTGAGTACGGAAGGCCTTGCGCGGCGTCCAATTCGCCGTTTTGCATTGCCATCGTGAGCGTATCGCCGTCGGTAATGCTTTTTACGACGATTTTATCGAGTTTTGGCTTGTCGGAAGCCCAATAATTTTCGTTTTTGACGAGTTCAAGGCCTGTTTCGGTGACTTTTACGGCTTTGTAAGCCCCAGTGCCGACGACAATTCCGTTTTCGACGCCCGAATCAACGTCGATAATGCATCCGTAAGGGTCGGACAGGTAATTTATCAGCGCGGGAACCTTTTCGGCCGATTTAATCGTCACAAATTGCCCGTCGGCGTCGATTGAAACGATTTTTAAGTCTTTCGGAGCCCTATCGTGCGTCGAAATTAACGCTTCAAGGCACTTTTTGACGGCTAAACCGTCGACTTTTTTGCCGTTTGAGAACTTTGCGGCGTCATTAATCTTGATTTTGACGGTGAAATCGTCAATTTGCTCGAAATTTTCGGCCAACCACGGCTTCAACTGCATGTTTTCATCGAATTTGAAGAGCGTTTCGCCAATTCCGTAGCGCAAAGTAGACCATCCGCTGTAATTTTCGTGCGGATTCGTGCCGACATTCTCCATTGCGACGCCGTAAGCGACCGTTCCGTAAGTAAAAGTCTTTTCGACGGCCGAATTTTGCGTTTGAGAGCCGCATCCGCCGAAAAAAAGTCCCGCCGAACATAAAATCGCAAGAAATTTCTTCATAAAATCACCTCGAACGCGATTTTAATCGATTGTCGACACGAATTTAAGCCCCAAGCGGGGATTGAAGCCGAATTTTTATCAATAACGTTGCATGACAGGATGCGGCGGTGTAAAATCTTTTCGTTGCGTGAATTTGGTCGGAACTTTGCCGAGGAGATGAATTTATGTCCAAACTCGAAACGAAATTTGTAAACGACATTGCGGGAAACTTCTTTGTGCCGTCATATCAGCGCGGCTATCGTTGGGGCAGTCGGAAGTCGAACGTTTGCTTGAAGACGTTTTCGCGCTCAAAGGTCGCGGCGGTCAACCTGCAAAAAATTATTGCCTTCAGCCGATTGTCGTCAAACGATTGGGCGACGATGAATTTGAGTTGATCGACGGTCAGCAACGCTTGACGACGCTGTTTCTGATTTACAGGTACATGAACGAGTTCAGCAGAGGTTTTATCGAGCCGCCGACGTTTGCTCTGGACTACGAGACGCGTCCCGACTCGAAAGATTTTTTGTCGAACATCAACGTCGATTTGCGCGACAAAAACATCGATTTTTTCTTTATCGCCAACGCTTGCGAGGTAATCGAAAACTGGTTCGCCGCTGCGGGTGAATTGTTTTTGACCATGACGACGATAAAAACTTTGTTCGCGGAAAACGTCAAAATTATCTGGTATGAAGTCGACGCGGACGAAGATGCGGCATCAATGTTCACACGGCTTAATATCGGCAAAATTCCTTTGACGAGCGCGGAACTTGTCAAAGCCGGTTTCCTGAGCAACGAAAATCGCAACATGAGTGCTCAACGGCAAGACGAAATCGCTTTGCAGTGGGACAACATCGAAAAA
>JAFVBP010000078.1 GCA_017479925.1 Selenomonadaceae bacterium
AATTTCGTTTTCGCGTGATATAATCGAGTCGGCCACTTTAAAAGTGGCGGAACAATTTTCGCGACGTGACGTTTACGACAATCGTAATTGATTCGTCGCGCAATGATTTTTTCGGAGGACTATGGCTGTGATTGACAACTCGAACAACGGAGACGAATATATCGGGCGACTCAAGCCGCTCGCGATTATGGTTACGCTTGTCATTGCGATTTTGATTGCGCGTGTCGGATACCTGCAAATTTATGACGGCGAATATTACGCGCATTTGGCGGACGGCAACCGAATCCGAATCATCCCGTCAATGGCACCGCGGGGCACGTTTTACGACCGCAACGGTCAACTTTTGGTGACGAATCGACCGGGCTTCACGGTCAGCTTGTTGCCCTTGACGGAGCCGATTTCGCCCGTCGTGGTTGAACGCGTCGCCAAACTTTTGAACGTGCCGATCGAAGAAATTCAACAAAAAATTTCCGTGCATTCGGGCTTCGACCCGATACGAATTCGCCCCGACGTAACTCAAGACATCGTCACGATTATCGAGGAGCAAAAAGACCAGTACCCCGGCGTCGTCATTGAAGTTCAGCCGATACGCAATTACCAACTCAAGCAGGAAGGCGCGCACACTTTCGGCTACGTCAGCGAAATTTCCGACGCTGAACTTGAAACCAAAAAAGCCGAAGGTTACAAGTCGGGCGACATTGTCGGCAAATTCGGGCTTGAACGCATCTACGACAAAGAAATTCGCGGCGAAAACGGCGGCGAACAGGTTGAAGTTGACGTGGCGGGCAAACCCGTTCAAATCCTCGGCAAGAAGGAGCCCAAACCCGGTTACGACTTGATTTTGACGATTGACAAAGATCTTCAAGAGACCGCCGAAAAAGCCGTTGACGACATGTTGAGTTCGCTCGGCTGTCACGCGGCGGCGGCGGTAGTTTTGAATCCGCAGACGGGCGAAGTGCTTGCGTTGGTCAGTCGTCCCGCCTTCGACCCGAATTTGTTCGCGCACGGCATTTCAACCAAAGACTGGAACGCGATTAACGAAAATCCGTATCACCCGATGGACAACAAGGCGATTACGGGCGAATATCCGCCCGGCTCGACGTTCAAAATCGTCACAGGTACCGCGGCTCTCGCTTCGGGCAAGGTTGACCCCGACGAATTGATTTTCGACGGCGGCACGCACTGGCTCGTTCCCAAAGGCAACGCGGGCGGCGAAGCTCTCGGCTGGCTCGACTTCCACACCGCGCTTAGCCACTCGGATAACGTTTACTTCTACGAAATGGGCAACCGACTCGGCGTCGACCTGCTCGAACATTACGCACGCATGTTCGGTCTCGGCAAGACGACGGGCATTGATTTGCCTTACGAATCGCCCGGCTTGACCGATTGGAAAGAATACAAGCGCGAAGTTTACGAAGACGATTTTTATCTGTCGGAAGTCATGGACGCCGCTATCGGGCAAGGTTTCAATCTCGTGACGCCGCTTCAAGCCGCAATGGTTATGGGCGAAATTGCCGCCAACGGCAAGCGTTTCAAGCCGCATCTCGTTCGACAAATCGTCACGCAGGACAAGGAAGTCATCAAAGATTTTCAGCCCGAATTGCTAAGCGAACTGCAAGTTGAGCCGTGGGTTATTCAGCTTGTGCAATCGGGTCTGCACGACGTTACGGTCAACGGCACGGCGGCGCGAAATTTCGTCGGTTTCCCGTACGACATTGCGGGCAAAACGGGCACCGCCGAAAATTCGCAGGGCGTCGATCACGGCTGGTTTGTCGGCTACGGACCGTTTGACAACCCGACAATCAGCGTCGCGGTCATCGTCGAAAACGGCAGTTTCGGCGCGGTGTCGGCTGTCCCAATCGGGCGCGTGATTATGGAAAAAGCTTTCGAGTTGATGGTTCAGCGCGGCGAAATGGCACCACCCGCGGCGAAATAACGGCGCGTATCAATTTCAAATTCCAAATTCCACATTGCTTTTCGGAGGTGATTGCACATGGCGAAAAAAGATTTCATGACGAAATTGCTTGAGTCGAGAAAGTTTGAATGCAGTCCCGTCGCGTTTTTGCCCGAAATGTTGCGGAAATTTTTCGCGGGCGAAATGGACGAGACCAATTTCAAAAAAATTTTTGAAGACAAATCCACACAAGCCAAAGTATATCTTGTTTACATGGGCAAAAAAAACATTGAAGCCAATCAGATAGTCTTTCGTCACGAGTTCAGACTGGCGGACGAGGTTAATGCCGCGATTTATCGCGATAATTTGAGCGGCACGGAATTTAAAGACCGACTGAAAGAAGTCATCATTGCTTACAACAAGGCGGCGCAATGATTCGAGAACTTGCGCGGCAATTTTCGACGTTCGGGCAATTCGTCGACGGCGTGATAATCGAGCTGACTTTTCGGCGCGGAAATTTTTCGGACGGCGCACAAGTCTTGAAAGCGCATTCGTCGATGGCACTTTTGCGCTCAAGTTCGGCGGAGGCTGAAATTTTAATCAAGCTGATCCGCCCGCGTCACAAAGTCACGGCGGCTGTCGGCTGTCGAATTCAGTCGGCGGGAAAAACATGGCGCGTGTTCACGTCGACGGAAATTTTTGAGTTCGTCGAGGCGGTCGGCGACTTAAATCCGATTCACCGCATGAACCCGCCGATTGTGCCCGCATTGCTGATTTTGGAAGCGTTGCTGTCGGACGAATTCGCGCACATTGACGGGCTAAAACTCAAGTTCCGAAATTTCGTCACGGCGGACGAACCGCTGTCGCTTTTCGGCGACGGAAAATTTTTCGAGCTTGTCGGCGCGGGCGAACGCAAAGTTTCGGGTGAAGTCTTATGACGGCTTACGTTTTGGGCGGCTTGCGAACGGCGATTGTCACGGCGGGCACGAAGTTTAAAAAAATTCGTCCCGAAATTTTCGGCGCGGAAGTCTTGCGTGCCTTGCGTGAAAAATTTTCGACGGTCGACGAAATTATTTGCGGCAACGCTGTCGGCACGGGCGGAAATTTGGCGCGACTGATGACGTTGACGGCGGGCTTCGACGAGGCGACCGCGGCGTTGACTGTCGACAGGCAATGTGCGAGCGGCGCGGCGGCAATTTCGATCGGTTACGCGAAAATTTCTTGCGGTTTGGCTGACGTGATTATCGCGGGCGGCGCGGAAAGTTCGTCGTTGCAACCGTTGCGCGTCTACAATCCCAACGACGAGCGATTTAATTTGACTGCCGTCGAAGTGCAAGGCGGTTATCGGACGGCGCAATTTTCGCCCGACGAATTCGACGCGCTTGCCATGCTCAAAGGTGCCGAACGTGTCGCCGACGCCGAAAAAATTTCCCGCGACGAAATGGACGCTTGGGCTTTGCGAAGTCACCAACGTGCCGCCGCTGCCGTCGAAAATCTGCGCGAGTACATCGTTGACGTTGCGGGCGTGCGCGAAGACACGGGCATCAAAAAAAACATTTCCCGCCGACTGCTTGAGCGTGCGCCGTTGCCGTTGGGTGTCGGCACGAAAATTTCTGCGGGCAACGCTTGCCGAATCAATGACGGTGCGGCTTTCGTCGTGTTGGCGAGTGAAAAATTCGTGCGCGAAAATTCGTTGACGCCCGTCGCGAAAATTTTGGACATGGCGACTTGCGGCGTCAATCCGCTTGAAAGTCCGCGTGGTGCGCAGGTTGTCGCCGACAAACTTTTGACGCGCAACGGCTTGACTTACGAGGAACTTTCGGCAATCGAGTTCAACGAGGCGTTTGCGATAATCGATGTGCTGTTTGAGCGAAGTCACCCTGCCTGCGTCGACAAATTCAATCCGCTTGGCGGCGCGTTGGCTTACGGTCACCCGTACGGAGCGAGCGGCGCGATTTTGATGATTCACCTGCTTGAGTCGCTCAAAAGTCACGGCTTGGGCTTGCTGTCAATCGCGGGCGCGGGCGGCACCGGTGAAGCAATTCTGATTCAGGCGTAAAAAATCTCCGTCGCAAAAATCTGCGCGGAGAATTTTTTTGTCGTCAACCGCTGTACCGCTTGCAGTGAACGAATTCGCGTCGTAAAATCTTGCCAAAAACTTTCGAGGCGGCCGCTTTGAAAGCGGCGGAACAATTTGAGCGGTCGTTTCGTTACCGTAACTTAAAAACTTTCAATCGGGGCGATGACATTGAATTTTTACGACTTACTTGTCGAACGTGCGAAAACTTTCGGCAACAAGACATTCTTGCGCGTCGACGACGAAATTTTCAGCTACGAAGATTTTCTTGCCGCGGTCGACGGTCACTTGACGGGTTGCAAATTCGTTACGCAGGCAGTGAACTTTTTCGCCGCGCAAAAGTCGGGCAAAATTCCCGTGCTGTTACATGACGGTACAACAAAAATTTTCGGCGGCGACGGCACAAATTGCCTCGGCGTGTTGACGAGCGGGTCGACATCCGCGCCGAAATTTCTGTTCCGCACCTTCGCAAGTTGGGCGGATTTTTTTTCGACGCAGAACAAAATTTTCCGCGTTGACGCCGCGACGAAACTTTTCATGCACGGCAGTTTGAGTTTCACGGGCAATTTAAACGCGTTTTTGGCGACGCTTGACGCGGGCGGCACAATCGTCACGAGCGAAAAATTTGCGCCGAAAACGTGGCTTGAACTTGTTGCCGACGCGACGAACATTTACCTCGTGCCGACGAAATTAATCCTGCTTGCGACGGGCACGCCGCTTGACAACATCCGCGCAATTTTCACGGGTTCGCAGGTGTTGTCCGCCGCGCAAAGTTTGAGTTTGCTGAAAAAATTTCCCGCCGCCGAATTGATTTTGTACTACGGCGCGACGGAGCTGAATTACATCACGTACAAAAAAATTTCCGCCGAAAACGCGGGCGAAGTGCAAAATCTCGGACGTGCCTTCGACGGCGTGAAAATTTTTGTTCGCGACGGGCTGATTTACGTCGACACGAAATTTCACGTCAGCGGCTTCGACAATCCCGGCACGGTCGGCGACGCGGGCTTTATCGACGGGCACGGCGATTTGATTTTCCTCGGTCGCGGCGAAGATTTCATCAATCGCGGCGGCGTGAAAGTTTTCGCCTCTGCCGTCGAACAGAAATTGCTGACGATTGACGGCGTGACGGCTGCGGCTGTCGTCAAAGTCCCCGACGAAACACGCGGTGAAAATTTTTTGGCGTTCGTGGTCGGCACCGTCGACAAAAAAACAATTCGGCAAGCATTGACGCCCGCCGAATTGCCGCGAGAAATTATTTTTGTCGACGAACTGCCGCTGAATTCTTCGGGCAAAGTCGACAAGAAACGTTTACTTGCTCAAATGTCGCAAACGTGACAGGAAAAATTTCGCTCCCGCAAACTGTCGGTGTCCTCGTAAATTACGGGCGCGAAGTTGTCCTCGAACACGCGAATGACAACGTCACGTTGCCGCTCCGTGTACTGGTTAATCAGCGTGTCGACGGCAAGCGTCGCAAGATGAGTGTTGAGCGTCTTGACCGCCGGCTCTTTGACGTCAAGCCCCTGCACATAACCTTTGCGTACAAGACCTTCGCGAACATTTTTGTCGGGGTGAATTTCTTTGGCGATTTCGTTGTACTTCAAACGTTTCAGGCACGTGAGACAAACTCTGTCGCCGATTCGGATTAAAATTACTTCGCCGCTCATGTCGACGATTTTTCCGTCGTCGACCGTGATATTTACGCCCGCGGTGATGAACGGCACGTAATACTTGAACGCGAGCTGTTGAATTTGAAAACGACTGGCGTGATTGTCCGTCGCAACCATGATCCAATCGGAGCCGGCAATCACGCGCTCAATTTTTTTGTCTTCGACTCGGTTGTTGAAGGCGAAAATTTTTGCCTTGGGATTGATTTTGAGCAGGTTGTCGCGTATCGCGTCGACTTTGATTCGTTTCGCAACGGCGTCTTCGTAAGTGGCGGCGACAATCCGATTGAGATTTGAAATTTCCAGCGTGTCGAAGTCAATCAAATTTATGTGGTGAAAGCCCATGTGAATCAGGTGTTCGGCGATAATCGAGCCGATGCCTCCGACGCCGACGACGGAAATAATTTGGTCGCCCGTTATCTTGCGCATGTTGTCGAGTCCCAAAGTCAAGACACTGCGGTTAAACATGTCGTCAACTTTTTTTTTCGTCAACGTGCGACGCCGAAATTTTTCGTCCGACGAAGGTATCGCTTCGCCGAGTTTCTGCGTTTTAATCACGGCGGGCGTCTGATAAACCGTGCCGTTTTTGTCCGTTTGCCAAAAGCGCGCCTTGTAATCGGTTTGCGACAGGACAATCGAGGCGTAAAAAATTTCCGAACCTTCGGCGCGAAGATATTTCACGAAATTAATTTCGTCGCGGTCGTCCGTGCCCGAAAACCAAACGTTGCTTTGCGAAAACGGATGCGTGTGCACGTCAATCATCGTGTCAACGTCGATTCGCCTGTCGAGTTCCAAAAGTCTTTCGCGCAAAAATTCGCCCGAAACTCTCAACGCGGCGACGGATTGATTCTGATAATATTCGGCGTCGACGAAATAAATATCCGCGACGGTAATCACGCAAAGATTTTCCGTCACGTTTTTTTTGCCGAGCAGACAGGCGTAATATTCGCGACTCAAGTCCGCAAGCAGGCGCGCACGCAATCTGCCGAAGTCTTGATTCTTGAACTTGATGACGACTTCGAGGGCGCGATTTTTTTTGTTACCGTCAGACAAGTTAATCATTCCCGTCAAAAAGTTAATCGTCGAGCGGATGCGTCAACACGTCGACACAAAGCGTGATTATGTCCCAAAGATTGTCGCCGTGCCGCCAGTCGCTGATTTCGCGAAGCCGCGCAGGAGACCATGCCCCCGGTTTAATGTGCGTGCAAAACCACTTCCACTGACCTTGACGCATGAATTCCATTTCCTCTTCGGTTTGACCGAAAGCCCCGCCGTAGCCGCGTGAATAAAAATGTTCGGCGTTCGGCGGCAACTGCAACGAAGCGGGCAGATAAAATCCGTTCGTCGGCAATTCGGGATATTGGTCGGGAAAAATCAACATCATCGGCACGAAACTTTTACCCGGATTGGCACGTTGCCATTCTTCGGGCAACAAAAAACGCTCGAACACGACCCAGTTACAATCGTCGTCGAGTTCGACGCGGCTTTTTTTGAAAAATTTCTGCGCGACCTCAAAAACTTGCTCGGTGATAAGCTGTTGACGCCACGGCTCCTTGTAACCGAAATAAGTTGCGTCGGATGCCTTCACGCGGTCGGGCACGAATTTGTATTTGTCGCCTTCGCGGATCTGATAATTTTGTCCGGATTTCATTTTCGTGTTGCCGCCCGTCGTCGTTTTGATGACGGCGCGGGTACCGGGATTGACGCGGCTGCCCGACGCGCTGATAAGCCCTTCGGGTGTGGTGCTGCTCGGCACGTTCACGCGTTTTCCGTTGATAATTACAGTCGGCATAAAATCAGTCCTTTCATCTTTGGCTGCTCGGAACGTAAACCCGTTTGCCGTTAATCATGACCGTCGAGTCATCCGAATCATAATCGTCGTCGTCGTAATCGTCGTAATCGTCGTCGTAACCGTCACCTGCGGCTTTCATTTTCAGGAGGCAGAATTCGGCAGCGGCAAGCAACAACGGGTTCAACGCGCCTTTAATGCTAATCGTCAAGTGAATCACTTCTTTCCGTCGGCGGATTGAGATTTTCGCGATTGACGTTCCGCAAAGATTGATTCGAGTCGTCGTCGGAAAAATCGTCGTCGGGCACTTCCGAAATTTCGTCGCCGATAAGCGCGTCCAAATTGATGAAGCCCGAACTCTTCAAAGCAAGCTGTCGCGACATTGCCACGTTAAAAGCGGCAACTTCGACACGAATTCCGCGACCGCGCAGGTCAAGCACAATCGGGATAAAATCGCTGTCGCCGCTGACGAGCACGACAATATCGGGCGCATTTGTGTAAGCGATACGCGCAATGTCCAACGACATTTCAACGTCGAAGTCGCATTTGTAAGTTTCGCCCGCAATGGTGCCGACTTTCGATTGAACGACGTAGCCCGCCTGCCAAAGTTCGCTGATCGTGTCGTCCATGGCATGTTCCTGCCGCGGGTCAATCGGCACGTAAGCGTAAGTCGTCTGCAACGTGCGTTCTTCCGCCTCGTCGGCAAGATAATTGAGCAACTCGCCGTAATCGATATCGCAATTAATTTTGCGGGACGAAGCGTCGACGTTCGCAAAATCGAGGAACACGGCAACTTTCATCATGAAAAACCACCTCACAAGAATTTACACGTCGAAAAAATCAGATGTGGCATTATAAAAAAAAAAAAAAACGGTCTGTCAAGCTTTTGACGAAATTTTTTCGCGCAACAAAAAACTCCTTCGACGTGCTGCCGAGGGAGTTTTTCTTTTGTGCGACGAAAGCAACGTGACGTTGCATCCAACCGGAGTTCACCGTGACGGCGTCACCGAAGCGAACGGCGGTTGCTTTAAAAGCGACGAAACGGTTACTTGAACAGCTCAATCAGTTGCTTGCCGATAAGCACGGTCGTCATGACGATAAACAGCGGTCGAACGTAAGCCGCGCCTTTTGAAATTGCCATTCGTGCACCGCAGGCGGCACCCAAAATCATGCCGAGACCCATCGGTATCGCGTAGGAAAAATTTGCCAGTCCGAGTCCCGCGAACAGAAATGCGGCTGCCAAATTGCTTGCCAAATTCGCGGCGCGTGCGTTGGCGGCGGCACCTACGAAACCGTAGCCCGTCATCAAAAACAGAAACAGCATGAACGAGCCTGTGCCCGGTCCGAAGAAACCGTCGTAAAAGCCGAGCGCGAAAATTACGGCGAGCGCGACGAGATATTTGCCGTGCGACACGCTGACGGTTCGTTTGCTGTCGGAGCCCCAATTTTTGCGCACGAGACTATAAACCGCAATGACAATCAGCATGACGACAACCAGCGGTCGCAAAAAGTCGGGCGGAATCAGCCGCACGGTCAACACGCCGCCGATTGAACCGACGAAGGCAAGCGGAAACATCACGCGCATGATTTTTTTGTCAATCGTGCCCGAACGCAGGTAAGTCCAAAAGCCGGCAATCGCGCCCATCGTCGAAGCGATTTTGTTCGTGCCGAGGACGTTTAACATCGGCAAGCCCGCCCACATCAGCGTTGGTACGGAAATCAGTCCGCCGCCGCCGACAACCGAATCGACGAACGCTGCGACGAAGCCCATGGTCGCCATTACCGCCATCGTCATGAAGTCCAAAGTTTCCACGTCAAACGCTTCCGTTATGAAATTCCTAATTCCAAATTCCTAATTCCAAATTCCTAATTCCTAATTGCAGTTAAGTCGCCCACTTCATGAGCAGGGATTCTTCTTCTTCCGCGCTGAGTTGACCGCCCTGAATCATCTTTTGAGTAACGTCGCGGGCTTTGGCGAACAGTTCGACGAAAGACCAATCGTAAATTTGCGGCAGTTCGTTCAACAGCGTTTCAGCCTCGTCGAAGGCAGTGGCAGCAAGGTCGTTCGCGCGCCGCCTGTCACAGATCAAGCCCAACGCGATTAAACACACGCTGATTTCGACGTTGTTGAGTTTCTGCGAACGAATCACGCGGCACAGGTCGGCAACAATCTGTTCGCGGCGAATCGCACAGTTCAAAGGACGCCCGTCAAGTTTGCAGGCGACGCCGAGCGCGTGCGCGGAAATTTGTATGCCGCTTTTGCCGCCGAGATTGACTTTGGCGCAGTCCTTGCGAAATTCGGAGTAAATCCAATCGACTTCGGTTTTCGTCATTGCGTGCGTGTACAGGTTCGCCATGCGGAGTTTGTCGTTGCCGTGCAGGTTGACGAGCATTTCCAATTCCCGCGTGTCGGCGCAAACCGACAAGGCGTAAACAGCTTGAATTTTCGTGTTCATCTTCGCGCCGTTTGACCTGCCGAGCGAAATGCCGGGGTTGTAAAGTTCTTCTTCGAGCTGACTCATGCACAGTTTCGCAAGCCGTTGTTTTTGAGCAGGCGTCCAATTTGTACCGATTTTCCGTGCAATGATGACGCAACGGAGCTTGAAAGATTCTTCGTCGGTGTATTTGGCGGAGTCAAACATTTGCAACAGCGGTTCGGCAAATTCGTTGTGGTTGCTTGCCGAAAGAATCGTGTTGACGTACGAGCGGAGCGTTTCGGAATATTTGATGTTGTCGGCCTTGTTGTGTTGCTTAAAGGCGCGGTCAACTTTCTTGCTCAAGTCGCGAATCATGCGCAGTTGATTGTACGGTTCGACGCGTCCGCCGGCTCTGGCGATAAGTTTGGTTTTGGGACCTTTCTCGACGCCCGTGGCAATGGAAATCGTCGCCGTGCCGTAATCCATCAAACTCAAACCGCGTTCGTCCGCGCAGGTTGCCGCGTTCATGCGAATGATTTTGTCTTCGCTCATGAAAATGCTGAACGTGACGAAAGTGTCGGTCGTCTTGTGCGAATATTTCGCGGGAAATTCGATGTTGCCTTTGGCGATGATTCGATAACTGCCGTCGCTTTCCATGCGGGCAATCGGCACGCTGATAACGTTTTTTCCGTGCGGCAACTGAAAGCCCGTGAACTTGTCGGAAGTGTAGGGCAACTCTTTGCCCGCGGGAATAATTTCTTCGTAATTGCCGCCGCGTGTCACCAGATAAAAACTTTCGTTGAGGATGTTGCTGCCGAAGATAATGCCGATTGACCTGTCGGCACGCGTGATTTTCCTGTCGACGGAAAAATTTCTTCGCGGCTGAACGGTACGCGCTCTGTTTCCAAATGTCGGCGTGAAAGTCGGTCGCGTTTGAACAGGTCTTTGAGCGACGTTTTGCGCGGGCATTTGAGCAGGCAAGTCGGGCAACTCGTCCTGCAAATTTTCGGACAGCTCTTCCTCGTATTTGTGCAGGAAGTAATGATACACCGCCGCGCCGCGAGCAACCGCCTGGTCGGGGTCGAGCGCGACAATCGGATCGAAGCCGAAAAATTCTTTCAGCCGATTGATAACCATGTAAAAACGCGACATGCCGCCGTTCATCAAAACCGCGTCGACTTTCACGTCGGCGACACCAAGTTTTTTGGCGGAATTTTCGAGCACGTACAGAATCGGCGTAATGATATTTTTGCGTTGATCGTAACGGCGTTCGACATCGGCGAGATTTTTGTAATCGTCAAAGCGCAAATCTTCAGCCATGAAGTCGCGGAAAATGTCTTCAACCTGCGTGGCGGTGAAGTTGTCGGAATAAGCGTAACCCGTCACGCCGATTGTGCCGCCGACGGCGTAATCTTCCTCGTCGTCGTCCCACCAATCGGAATCGTTGCCCGACAGAGCCGCGCTTTTCTGCGCGCTGACTTCGAGCTTGAGATTTTCCGCGTAATTGATAAGTTGGCTCATGACGCCGGCTTCTTCGGAGCGGATTTTCTGAACAATTTCGGGGTGCGTGCTGTACTGATTCAAATAATGCTCAAACATCGTTTTGGCAAGACACGAATCGAAATCGTCGCCGCCGAGGAGCGTGTAACGGTTAATGCCAAGCGGTTGAACTGTCAAAATTTCGGGCGCGTCTTCACGTCGGGAAATTTCGTGCAAAGTAATATCGAGCGTGCCGCCGCCGAGGTCAAAAACCATGACGTTTTTCTTCGTGGACAAGTCGAGAATCTGCGCGGCAATTTCGCCGTTGCGAACCTGGTTGATAAAATCGTAAATGACGGCTTCCGGCTCACTCAAAAGGACTTGACGCGTCGAACCGTCACGTTTGCGAATTTTAATTCCGGCAATTTCGGCGGCCTCCAAAGTTGCCTTGCGCATGACGAAATCGAAATTCGCGGGCACGGTTATTACCGCGTCTTCAATTTTTTCAAGATGATACGTTCGCGCCGCGTTTCTGAGCATGTGTTCCAAAATTCGCGCCGAAACCTGCGCGGGCGTTTTGTCGGGCACGTTCGACGAAAGCCCCGTGACGGTCGCATTTGCCATTTGACTTTTAACGGATTTTGCAACGAGATACGGTCGCAACGGGTATCGCCCTTTGGCAAAGTCGCCGACAATGGGCTGATAATTTTTTTCGTCGTTGTAATAGACACAGCTCGGCAAAATAAAATTAGGTTTAATCGTGAACTTCGCGCCCTGACCGAGCACGTTGTACATTTCGACGGCGCGGTCGATTTTGACAACCCTGCTGACGATGTTTCCGTTCGGGCGAACGTTGATCGTCGCCAAAACGGAATTGGTCGTGCCCAAGTCAATGCCGACACAAAGGTCGTTGTGTTCTTCGCCGTTGATAATCATGAAAATTTGCCTCCTCAAAAAAGCAATGCGTGAACTGCAATGCGTAATGCGAAATGTTTAATGCGTAATGACAACGTCGCGACTTGAATTTTGTCGTTAACCGCTCAAGCGTTCGTGCCGTGACCGTTGACAGTTCAACGCGATCCGGCCGTCATGGATGACGGCCGCCCGCAGTTGATACAGGATGTATCACCTGCGGGATGTTTTCTTTTGGTTACTTTTCTTTTGCGCCAAAAGAAAAGTAACATTAACCGCTACTCGTTGGCAACCTCCTTCAGGCGCGGTCGTGCAATTTGAACGTCTTTGTTTTGATAAAACCAGCCGGGCGACAAAACTTTGACGTGCTTGATTTGATCGGTCGTGTCGAAAGGCGAACCTTCGTAGTCGCACGCCTCAACTTCGTCAAAGCGCATGTCCTGCACCGAGCCGGGCTTCAAAATCGGATTTATCTTGTTGTCGCGGATGAAATGAGCCAGCCGCTCAATCAAAATCAACAGACCGCCGATTTCGGGCGGGAGCTGAACGTTTTCTTTGCGGAGTTTGCGCACGCCGTTACGCACGCTCAAAACCGCGTCGAGAATGCAACCGTATTTTTCCGAATTGAGCAGCGAGAAAAATTCGATCATCTCGTTTTGGTGACTTTCGCGAATTTTATCGTCGAACTCGTCCTGCAAATCTTTGAGCATCATGTCGGAGCGGTTGAGCATGTTTTCAAGCAACTCGATGCGTTCCTGCGCGGCGTCTCGTTTTTCGCGATTGTTGCGGCGGTTGTTGATACAAATGTTGCGCAGAAAATCAACCCAGTCGACGAAAAAATATTTCATGTGCGCGTTGCCGCATTTCTCGACAATTTCGGTGTCGTTGCCGCGGTCAAGTTCGGGGTGTTTGACGTAAAGCATCAGGCAGGCAAGTCGAATTTGAATTTTTGACGTGCCGCCGTCGCGGTCGCCGTCACGGTCACGGTTGCGGTCACGATTGCCGTCACGGTCACGGTCGCCGTCACGGTCACGGTTGCGGTCACGGTCGCGGTCGCGGTCGCGGTCGCCGTCACGGTCACGGTTGCGGTCACGATTGGGAAATTTTTTGTCGCGAAGTGCAATGAAGGCGTCGAAATCTTTGGCCGTGCGCGTCGACAGTGCCTTGACTAAAGCGTCAACCATCTCCGCCGCCCAGTCAAGCAATTCGGCGCGTCGGGATTGATACGTCAGGTGCAAAAAGCGCAAAACCTGGATGACGCGGTCGCCGCTCAAGTTGTAATTGTAACGGCTGTTGAGTTGGTCGGCGCAACGGTGCGGCTCAATCAGCTTGTCTTCGCAGAAAATTTTCAACATGCGGTTTTCCAAAATCGAATCGTCGTAGGAGGACGAATCCGACAGTTTGCGACGAATGCGCCGCTCAACGCTGTTGTGCAAATTCTCCATGAAACGCTTGATAATCGGGTCGTTGACGTTCAGCATAACAAATTCCTCCTAAAAGTTCGGCTTTAATCGGCAGAAACGGAATCGGCAACCGACACCGGAATAAGCAACGAATCAGCGTCGGGGTCGTTGAGCAAAAATTCTTCGACGGTCATGCTTGAAAACGAATCGGCGTTCCGCGTGCTTTCGTTGAAAAATTGCATCACGGAAATCGAATCGAGCTGTTCAAGCAAGCTTTCGTCGACGGCAAGCGCGGGATATTCGGCGTAAACCAGCGACAGAAAATCTTTGAGCGACATCGTCGAGAGCAGATTTTTTTTGTCGACGTTGCGGCGATTGTCGATGCAGATGTTGCGCAAAAAGTCCGCGACTTCATAGAAAAAATATTTCATGTGCACGTTGCCGAATTTCTCGATGAGTTCGTTGTCGTTTTCGGTGCAAAGTTCGGGGTGTTTGACGTAAAGCATAAGACACACGACGCGGGCTTGAATCCTGAACTGTTCGCCGTTGCGGTCGGAAACGCCTTTGTCGCGCAGAGCAATAAAGGCGTCAAAATCTTTAGCCGTGCGAAATTCCAAAGCTTTGGTGAAGGCGTCAACCGTCTCCGTCGCCCAATCGAACAATTCGGCGCGTCGGGTTTGATACGTCAGGTGCAAAAAGCGCAAAATTTGTATGACGCCCTCGCCGTTCAAGTTGTAATTGTAACGTCTGTTGAGTTGTTCGGCGCAACGGTGCGGCTCAATCAGTTTGTCTTCGCAGAAAATTTTCAGCAGGCGATTTTCCAAGACGTAATCGTTGCCGAAATCCGCGCCCGAAGTTTGTCGACGAATGCGCCGCTCAACGCTGTTGTGCAAATTCTCCATGAAACGCTTGATAATCGGGTCGTTGACGTTCAGCAAAAAAATTCCTCCTCAAAGTTCAAAAGGCTCGCACGTTTCGGGAAAGACAAAACTTGTGCGCGAATCCGGGTCGTTTATCAAAACTTGCTCAAGCGTTGTTCCCGCGTAAAATTTTTGGTCGGGCGGGCTGTGTACGACGACGCAAATTTTCGGGTTGACGCGGCGAACAAAATCAACCGTCGCGGCAAAATCGTCGTGCAGTGAAAAATCGCCGTTGACAATCTCCAGTCCCGAATTGAAATTCGGCGGCGCGGTCGACAAAATCACGCTCGGTTTTTGCGGGAAAAAAATTAACGGGCGGTCATGCTCGTTCATTATCGGGATATGTAAATTCTCGAATCGGCGAACAATCTTCATGACGCGTTCGTCGATAAATATTTCGGCATTCGGCAGGAATTTATTAATCAGCTTGATAAGTTCGACGCCCTTGCTTATCTGCGTTACCTGACAATAAACCGTTCGGTATCGTTGCAACGCGTATTTAATTCGGCTAAGAATTTTTTTCAGCACGACGTCTGATTCGCCATAACTGCGATAAAACGGGTGACGTGCGTGCAGTCCGCAAAGAATCAGTATGTCAATCGGTTCGGTCGGCAACATTGCCGCGCCGACAAGTTGCGTCGGAAACGTCGAATAGTCGCCCGTGTACAGGATATTCGTCCCGCGAAATTTTATCAGCGTCATCATTGCGCCGGGTATGTGCCCCGCCTGGTGGAAAGATATTTCCATTGACGGCAACGGAATTTTTTGCATGAACGCGACGGTCGAGATGTTTTGACGAATTTGGTCGAAACGGTCTTCAAGTTGCGCGGACAAAATTTCCTGCGTCAAATCCGTCATGTAAACTGCGGCGCGGTCGTTCAGCTCCAAAAAATCGGGCAGCGCGGCACTGTGGTCAACGTGCGCGTGCGAAATAAATACGTGCGAAATTTGATGTAAATCTTGCAAATACGGCGTCTTAAGCAGCGCGGGAAATTGCGGCGCGAATCGAATTCCACGCGTCAAACCGCAACCGCAGTCCAACAAAAAATTGTCTTCGCCGAGCTTGAGGAAGTAACAGCTGGCTCCGACTTCCTGCGCGCCTCCGAGCGGCATGAAAATGATTTTGTCGCCCAAAATGTTCACCTCCGCCGCCAATGATAACAGAAAAAATTTTGTCGCTCAACTTCGCCGAAACAAAAAGCCGCAAGTCGTTGAAAGTTTGCTTGCGACATTAAACACAAAAGCCCCCGCGAAACGAGGGCTTCTGCGTTCAAGATTATCATTCGTGTAGTTATCCTCACGGGTATAATTCTGTGGACGCGATTATATCACGCGGCGAAACTTTTGCAAGAAATTTTTCGACACGCGGCGAGTCGTGTGTTATAATCGTAAAAAATTTTTGGAGTGTGATTACCATGTTTGGTATCGGAGTTCCCGAATTGATTTTGATTTTGATCATCGGATTGGTCGTTTTCGGTCCCGGCAAACTGCCCGGCGTCGGCAAAGCTTTGGGTCAAAGCATCAAAGAGTTCAAGCAGGCGAATTCGGACGACGCCAAAACCATTGACGCGGACGAGCAAAAGAAACTCGACGCCGAAAAGAAATGAGCGCGCCCGAACAAAAATCCGCGCCCGCCGTCGACGAACAGAAATCTTCCGACACGACTGACGACGGCACCATGAGCTTGACGGCGCACCTTGAAGAATTGCGTTCGCGAATCATCAAGTCGCTTCTTGCGGTCGTCGTTGGCAGTTGCATATCGTACCTGTTCCTCGACGAAATCACAAACTATTTGACCTTGCCCGTCGGCAAACTGTATTACATGCGGCCGGGCGAGGCGTTTTTCACGTATCTGAAAATCGACATCGCGGCGGGCTTCCTTATCGCGTTGCCGATAATTTTTTATCATGCGTGGAAATTTTTCCTGCCCGCGTTGACGAGATCCGAACGGACGGTTTTGGGCGTGTTGGTGCCGTCGTCGGTGATTTTGTTCTTCGTCGGACTGGCGTTTTCGTTCTTTTTGATATTGCCCGTCGCGCTGAAATTTTTCATGGGCTTCGGCGAAGAGACCGAAAACTTGCAATCAATGTTTTCGTTCGCGAGCTACTTTGAGTTCGTGATTCTTTTTGTGTTGCCGTTCGGCTTCGTGTTTGAGTTGCCGCTGGTGATAATCGTTTTGGGCAAGCTGGGAATTTTGACGAGCGAAAAACTCGAACATTATCGGCGGTACGTATTTTTCTTTTCGTTTGTGATTGGCGCGCTGGTCACGTCGCCCGACGTCATCTCTCAAGTGGCGGTGGCGATACCCGTCGTGTTGCTCTACGAGGTCGGTTATCGCGTTGTCAAACACATCTTGAGGCGGTGAAGTTTTTCGCGACGGTAATTTTTTTCGGCTTTTACACGGAGGTTAAAAGTCATGTCTTAGACTGTAAGGCACAACGCGGGTGCGCAACTTTCACTCGGCGAACTCAACAAAAACATCGTCAAGGCGGGCAAAGCTTTGGCGCGTGTTTCGTCGGGCATGAAAATTGTCGGTGCCCGTGACGACGCAGCAAGGTTCGCTATCTCGGAAAAAATGCGTGAACAGATTCGCAGTCTTTTGCAGGACAATCAAAACGTTCAAAACGGCTCGTCAATGATTAAAGTTGCCGAACGCGGCATCGACCAAATCGTTCAGCTGCTCGACAACATGAAACAACTTGCCATTGACGCGGCAAATGATTCAAACATCGACGAAGACCGTCGCACGATTCAAAAGGAATTCGATTCGCGTGCGGCTACGATTAACGATATCGCAATCGGCACCGAATACAACGGTCAAAAACTTCTCGACGGCACGTGGGCGAAGAAAACCATAATTCACACGCCCGGAAGTTCAGGCGGCTCAGGCGGCACCGACCCGACGGCTTTGCCCGACGACTACGAATCAATTTATGTCGACGTGGCGGAACCTGTGCAAACGTTTCACCAAATATCCGCGACGACAAGTCAAAGTTTCGACGTGACCGAAGACGGAATTTATGTCATCGACGCCGACTTTCACGGCACGATAAACATTGCCGACAGTGCCCAAAACGTCACGTTCCGACGCGCAAACAGTTCCTCGCCGTTGCAGAACGTTTCGATTGTCGCTCCTTCAGGCGGCAACGCGAACGTCCGGATTGAAAACATGGCGGTCAACAACAGCGTCAACCAATCGTTTATCAAGTTTCAAGGCAGCGGCAACGTCTTGACTGTCAAAGGCTCCAACACGTTTAACAGCACAATCGCCGAAGATTACATAACTGTGGCGGCGATAAATTCCGGCTCCGGCTTGAACGTTCAGGGCTACGGCTCCGCTTCAACTTTGACGATAAACAATTACGGCGACGGCGCAGGTATCGGCTCGGACAGCGGCGGCTCGGCAGGTAATATCGGCTTGGTCAATCTGAATTTTGAAATCAACGCGGGCGACGGCGCGGCTGTCGGCAGTGGCACAAGCAACGCTTCCGTCGGCGACATCACCGTCGAAAACAGCACGGGCACTTTCACGGGCGGCACCAATTCTTGTATCGGTTCGGGTTACGGCAATTCTTCGGCGGGCAACATTTTGGTCGTGGCTTCGACGATAATTGACACCTCAAGCGTCGACGCGGGTATCGGTTCGGGATATTACGAATCAACTTGCGGCGACATCACGATAAGAAATTCTTACGTCGAAGTTAACAACTCCGACAGCCCGGCAATCGGCGCGGGCGACGCTCAAAGCACTTGCGGCGACATTTACATTTCAAATTCGGAAATCAACTGCTCAAGTTATCACGGCGCGGCTGTCGGCACAGGGCTTGGCGGCAAATTTTTGGGCGCGATACAAATTTCGTCGTCCTCGATAATTGACGCCTCGCGTGCTTACCTCGACCCCGAACAAGTTCCGCCGTATTCGGGCATCGGCAAAGGACGCGGCGGCGACGCAAGCAACATCGGCGACGTTGAAGACATCCAAGATACCGAAGACCCGACCGACTCGACAACTTACGTCGAAACGGTTTTCAATCCGCTGTGGATTCAGCACGGCACGCAATCGGGTCAGCGAATTCACTGCTACATCAACAGTATGCAAACCAAAGACTTGCGCGGCACAATTCCCAACGAGGCGGACGAAGCGCAACTTGCCGCACTCGACTACGATCAACGCAAACAGACGGAACTTCGGGCAATTATCAGCGCGGCGGCAGACATGACGCTCGACGACGCCAAAGTCAACACCGTCGACAACGCGAACATTGCAATCCGTGTCGTCGAAGGCGCACTCGAATACGCGCTCAACGAGGCGACGACGCAGGGCGCGTACCTTCAGCGGCTCGAATATCGTCGCAGGCAATGTTGGCGCAGGCGAATCGAAACGGCGCGTCGATTTTGAGCCTGTTGACATGACAGCACGCGACGAAGTGAATAATCAGACGTATCGGACGGCTTCGGTGAACACCAATTGTTCCGCCGCTTCTAAAGCGGCCGTCGCAGGCAATGTTGGCGCAGGCGAATCGAAACGGCGCGTCGATTTTAAGTTTACTGCAGTGAGATCTACTTTTCTTTTGGCGCAAAAGAAAAGTAGCAAAAGAAAACAGCCCGACGGACTCCGCGTCACGCGTCGTACGTCGGGCGCGGCCGTCATCCATGACGGCCGAAATTACCGTTGCAGTCGGTAACGTAACAATTCCACATTACAAATTCCCAATTCCTAATTGCAGTTACAGAGGTGAAACGTTTGGCTTATAAAGATTTACGCGAATTCATTGACGCGCTCGAAAGCAGAAACTTGCTCAAGCGCATTAAAGTTCCCGTCAGCGCGGAACTCGAAATCACGGAGATAACCGACCGCGTCTCGAAATTTGGCGACAATCGAAACGTCGCGTTGCTGTTTGAAAACGTGCGCGGTTACGACATGCCCGTCTTGATGAACGCTTTCGGCAGCTACGAACGGATGGCTTTGGCTCTCGGCGTTGACAAACTCGACGACGCGGCAGACGACATACGCGAAATCATGAAGTTGCCGTATCTGTCGTTCAAAAACCGCTCGAATATTTTTTCGATTGTGTCGACCGCGCACAAGGCGATTAATTTCCCGAAATATGTCCGTAACGCGCCGTGTCAAGAAGTCGTCGAGGCGAATCCGTCGCTTGACAAAATTCCGATTTTGAAATGTTGGCCGCAGGACGGCGGTGCTTTCGTGACGTTGCCGCTCGTGTTCACCAAAAATCCCGCGACGGGCAAGCGCAACGTCGGCATGTATCGCCTGCAAAAATACGACGCACGCACGACGGGTATGCATTGGCACATTCACAAAAACGGCGCGGAAAATTTCCGTGACGCCAAAGCTTCGGGCGCGAACCGAATTGAGGCGGCTGTTGCAATCGGCACAGACCCCGTCGTCACCTACGCCGCGACTGCACCGTTGCCGCGTGACGTGGACGAAATGGTTTTCGCGGGCTTCCTGCGTAAAAAATCCGTCGAACTCACGAAGTGCAAAACCGTCGACTTGGAAGTTCCCGCGACCGCCGAAATCATTTTGGAAGGTTACGTGTCGACGGACGAACTTCGCCGCGAAGGTCCTTTCGGCGACCACACGGGTTATTACTCGTTGGCGGACGATTATCCCGTTTTTCACGTCACGTGTATCACGCACCGCAAAAATCCGATTTACTCGGCGACGGTTGTCGGACGCCCGCCGATGGAAGATTGTTACATGGCGAAGGCGACCGAAAGAATTTTTCTGCCGCTGTTGCAACAGCTGTTGCCCGAAATCGTCGATATCAACATGCCGCTCGAAGGCGTTTTTCACGACTGCGTTATCGTCTCGATTCGCAAGCAGTTCCCGATGCACGCCCGAAAAGTCATGCACGCGCTTTGGGGTCTCGGTCAAATGATGAACGTCAAGATGATTGTCGTCGTCGATTCGCATGTCGACGTTCAAAACTTGAGCGAAGTGGCGTGGCGCGTTTTCAACAACATTGACGCCGAACACGATCTTGAAATCGTTCACGGACCGCTTGACGTGCTCGACCATTCGTCGCCTTACGCTAAGTGGGGCGCGAAACTCGGCATTGACGCTACCAAAACTTGGGCGGCTGAAGGTCACCTGCGCGAGTGGCCTGACGAAATTGAAATGTCGCCCGAAGTCAAGTCACGCGTCGATTCGATATGGCATACGCTCGGTTTGAACTAAAAACTTTTCCCGTCGACCGTGACGGGGTTTTTTTTTGCGCGGCGACTCGAAGCCTTTGCATAACTGAAAATCGGCTGATATAATTTCCGTCGCAAAGGAGGTTCGGCACATGACAAAAATTTTTTCGCGGCTCCCGTGGCAAACCGTCTTCGTTGCGGCGTTGATGATATTTTTTTTGCGCAACTTGCTGGTACCGATTATCGCGGACGATTATTCTTACGCGTTTATTTGGGACGGCGACGGTCGCGGCAATTTAATCGACGGACTTGACCCGAACAGACTTCAACGCGTCGAAAGTTTCGCGGATATTTTGTATTCGCAGTGGCAACATTACTTCACGTGGGGCGGGCGAACAATTGCGCACATTTTCGTACAATTTTTCGTGTGGCAGGACAAGTTGCTGTTCGACGTTGTCAACACGCTGGTTTTCGGCGCGTTCGTGCTGTTGCTGATCAAAGTCGGCACGGGCTTAAATCTGCGCGACATGAATAAAATTTACCTGCTGTTCACGTTGGCGGGAATTTATTTCTGCACGCCGTCGCCGCTGATTGACATGGTTTGGCTTACGGGCGCGTGCAATTACCTTTGGATGTCGACGGCGATATTGCTGTTCCTGTTGCCGTATGCGCAGGCGTATCGAAGTGGCAAGGGACAAGCGACAGGGGACAAGTTTAAATGTGTCGTTATGGCAATCCTCGGTTTAATTGCGGGCTGGTCAATCGAACCGGGCGCGGCCGTCGCCTGTCTCGTGACGTTGATGTTCGTCGTGCATTTCCGCCGCGAAAAAAATTTGCAACCGTGGATGAAAGTCGGCTTCGTGTTCCTCGTAATCGGGACGGCGATATTGCTTTTGGCACCGGGCAACGTGCACCGTTTGGAGCTGACCA
>JAFVBP010000079.1 GCA_017479925.1 Selenomonadaceae bacterium
ATTTTTACGGCGCGGATTTGTGCGGCGACCGCTTTAAAAGCGGCAGAACAACTGACGCGATTGATGTTGTCGACGTTCAAACGTCTTCGCCGCGTTCCAACGTCACGAAAAATTTTTACGGCGGCGAAATTTTTATCGAGGCGACGGACGTTCAATTTCAAGTTGCGGCGACGAAGCGAATCAACGTCGATTATGCGGGCGAAGCGTCTGATTATCCGTGGCGATTCGTCGCGGTCGGCAACCCGTTCGTCAGCGTCAAATGAAAGGCAACCCGCAACGTTATCGCAATAAAAAACCGCTCGACTAATCGGGCGGTTAATTTTTTATTTAATCGTGACGAGTGTCGCGCCGGTACCGCCTTCGTCTTGGTCGGCGAATTGGAAATTTGCGACGGAGCCGTTGACGCGTAAAAAATTGTGGACGCCGATTCTCAGCGCGCCCGTGCCTTTGCCGTGGATAATCAAAATTTGCTTGAGACCCGAAAGTTGCGCGTCGTCGATGAATTTGCCGCAAACTTGTTCCGCTTCGTCGACAGTCATGCCGCGGATGTCAATCGAACGCGTGACGGTCGCGGTTTTCTGCAACAATCCAAGTGAGCCGCGATTTTGATTCGTCGACGTTGACGGCGGTGACATTTCCTGCTGACCGTGACTTACAAAGCGACACGCCGAAACTTTGACCGTCGTGCGAACTGCGCCGATTTGCACGCTCAACGAGTCGTCTTCGATTGCAAGCACGGTGCCTTTTTGGTCGAGCGGCTTGATATAAACCGTGTCGCCGACGGAAAGTTTGTCGCGATTGATTCGCGTGCCGACGAATTTGTCAGCGATAATGCCCGTCGCCGAATCGATTTCCGCCTCGCGAAGTTTGTCGCGGGATTGCTGAATGACTTGTTGGCGACGTTTGACGCCCGAATCGTCGAATTGTTCTTTGAGCGCGGCGATAATTTCTTCGGCTTCGCGTTTGGTTTCGCGAACGAGCGCGGCGGATTTTTCCTTCGCCTTGCGGATGATGTCGCCTTTCGTGCGGGCAATTTCGTCGCGCATTTCGGCGATTTTTTTCTCGTGCTTGACGACTTGCTGTTGACGCTCAAAAATCTCCGCGTTGCGCTGTTCGTAAAGCAGACGTTCACTTTCCAGCGCGGAAAGAATTTTTTCAAAATTCTCGTGGTCGGCGGTGATTAACTGTTTGGCGCGAAGAATCAAACTTTGCGGCAAGCCCAAACGTCGGCTGATTGCGAACGCATTTGACGCGCCGGGTATGCCGATTAACAACCTGAACGTCGGTCGCAAAGTTTCCGCGTCGAATTCAACGCAGGCGTTTTCGATGCCGTCGGTCGAGTACGCGAAAGTTTTCAGCTCCGAATAATGCGTTGTCGCGATTGTCGCCGCGCCGATTGCAAGCAGCCGTTCGAGGATTGACATTGCCAAAGCCGCGCCTTCGTCGGGGTCGGTGCCCGCGCCGATTTCGTCGAGCAAAACCAGATCCGTCGCCGTTACGTCGTCGAGTATCGCGACGATTTTTTTCATGTGCGCCGAAAATGTCGACAAACTCTGTTCGATTGACTGTTCGTCGCCGATGTCCGCGAAAATGTTCGTGAAGACCGCAATTCGTGAGCCGAAAGCTGCGGGAATGTACAATCCCGCCTGCGTCATCAACGCCAAAAGTCCAAGCGTCTTCATGGAAACGGTTTTGCCGCCCGTGTTCGGCCCCGTCACCAAAAGCATGGAAAATTTTTCGCCGAGTTGAATGTCGACGGGCACGACTTCATTTGACGGTATCAGCGGGTGCCGCGCAGATTTCAGGTCGGTGAACTTTTCGAGCACAGGCTCCGTCGCGTTCATGTCGCGGGCAAGTTTGGCTTTGGCGAACAGTAAATCGAAGTCCGCCAAAATTTTGATGTTGTCGTCGAGCGTGTCGAGATTTTTTCGGACGGCGTCGCTCAAATTCCGCAGAATTCGCGCCACTTCGTGACGGTCGGCGGCTTCGAGTTCCTTGACCGTGTTGTTCAAGTTGACGACGGCAAGCGGCTCAATGAAAACCGTCGCGCCCGTGGCTGATTGGTCGTGAACGATACCCGCCACCTGCGATTTGTATTCGAGCTTGACGGGCAGGACGTAACGGTCGCCGCGCATGGTGACAATCGCGTCTTGAAAAAATTTCTGCTTGCCCGCGTCGTGCAGGATGTTAAAAATTTCGCTCTTGATTCGGCTTTGAGCACTTTTGAGGTCGCGGCGAATTTTTTGCAATTCGACGCTTGCCGTGTCGCGAACGGTGCCGTGTTCGTCGATCGCGTTGTCGAGTTGACGTTCCAGGTTGCCCAAAATTTCAATTTCGTGTGCACGGGCTTTCAGTTGCGGCGCGTCGACTTCGGTCGCCTTGAAAAAACTTTTGACCTGTCGCATGGCGTACATTGTCGACAGCACGTCCAAAAGTTCTTCGGCGTCGGCGACACTGCCGAGGCGAATTTTTTTGAACGTTTCGCGCACGTCACGAAATCCGCCGAACGGAGGCGAACTCACGGCGAAAATTTTCACGGCCTCGGTCGTCAGCGAAAGATTGTAACGCACGGTTTCAACGTCGTCGACGGGTTCAAGTTTAATCGCCAGCTCCTTGCCGAAATTGCTTGACGCGCAGTCGCGAAGTCGCGTCAAAACTTTGTCGAACTCCAGCGTTGCGAAAGAATTTTTCTGCATTGAATCACTCCGAAAATTTTTGTCGACATTATAACACGTCGCGGCAAAAAAAATCCCCGTCGTTCGTGACGGGAAATTTTCTGTCGTGAAAGTTCAACTGCGCAAAACGTCTTTGTTGTCGAGAACTTCGCGGGCGACGGTGCACGCCAAACAGTTGCAATATTTCGCGCCCGAAGCTTTGAGTGCCTCGGCGTTGTCGACGAATTTTTTCGCGCCTTCGACGCCGAAATATTTGATTGCCTCGCCGCTGTACGCAGTTTGAAGCATTTCGTCAACGTCGACCAGATTGTCTTCAAGCGTGGCAAGCAGATTGTCGACGGCGATTTTTTCGAGTGCCAGTGACGCCAAGTAAACTCTGATCGCCTGCTTGACAACGTCATTGCAACTGGGCGACGCCGACATTGCCTTAAGCCGTTCGATTAATGTTTGTTTGTCCATGCAAAAACCTCCGGCATGTCAACCAAGCAGAATTCGTTTGTGTACGAGAATTTCGCGCCCGATTTTGCAGGCGGGGCAATCGCAATATTTTTCGCCGTGAGCTTTGAGTGCGTCGGCTTTATCCGCCAACAACCGCGCATGAGCCGCGCCCAAAAGTTCGATGAGCTGTTCGGAATGAGCCGCCGCAACCAGTTCGTCGACGGTTTGGATGTCTTCTTCAAGTTCGTCGATGAAATTTTTCGCGGCAGTTTTTTCGACCGCCATTGAGCTTAAGTAACCTTTTGCGGCGCGTCGCAACACGGGGCAACAAGTCGGCGTCATTGCCATGTCGCGGACTTTTTCGATTAACGTCTGCTTGTTCGTGTCGACTGCACTGTTGAGCGCGGCAAGAAAACTTTTGACTGCGGTTTGTTCAAAAGCCAACGCGCTGAAGTAAGCTTTTGCCGCCTGTTTCAAGTCGGGGTGACAGCTCGGCGACGCAACCAGATCTTTGATTTTTTCGATTAACGCTCGTTTGTCCATGACGAAACCTCCAAACTTTCAGGACAGGAGCACGTCTTTATCGTTGAGAATTTCCAAAGCAAGCGTGCAAGCCAAACAGTTGCAATATTTCGCGCCCGCAGCTTTCAAGGCGTCGGCGTTGTCCGCCAAAAGTTTCGCACGTTCGGCACCGAATTTTTCTACACAGGCTTTCGAGTGCGTGAAGGCAACAAGTTCGTCAATCGGCGTGATGTCGTCTTCAAGTTCGGCGACAAGTTTTTTCGCGGCAACTTGTTCGGCAGCAAGCGCGACAAGGTAATTTTTGACCGCCTGTTTCAAGTCGGGGTAGCAACTCGGCGACGCTTGCAGAGCTTCAAGTTTGTCGACCAGTGTTCGTTTGTTCATGTGACCTCCAAAATTTCAGGACAACAGCACGTCCCGATTGTCGAGAATTTCAAGCCCGACTTGACAGGCAAAGCAGTTGCAATACTTCGCGCCCGACGCTTTGAGCTTGTAAGCGTTTTCGGCAAAAATTTTTGCACCTTCGACGCCGAAAAATTTTATCATGTGTTCGGTGTCGCTGACGTTTTTAACCAAAGTGTCAATGTCGACAACGTCGTCTTCGAGTTCGGCGACAAGATTTTTCGCGGCAACCTGTTCGTTCGCCAAAGCGACAAGGTAATTGTTGACCGCCTGCTTGAGTTCGGGACAACAGCTCGGCGACGCCGCCAAAGCTTTGAGTTTTTCGACAAGTGTTCGTTTGTTCATGTGACCTCCAAAATTTCAGGACAACAGCACGTCCCGATTGTCGAGAATTTCAAGCCCGACTTGACAGGCAAAGCAGTTGCAA
>JAFVBP010000080.1 GCA_017479925.1 Selenomonadaceae bacterium
ATATAAATTGCAACGTGCGCTTGAGGACGACAGAGAATATCGCCGCGTTGAAGTCGGTCTTTAACGTCGTTCCAGCCGTATTTGCGCCAACCTTTGTCGCCTTTGCTGAGATCTTCCCAAATGGTGTCCGCGTCGCCGGTTTTCTGCTTGCCGTTGTAACGCAACTCGTATTTGGGATTGTTGCGCCACTTGTCGATAATGTGAAAGCCGCCGTGTTCAAAAGCGTGATAAACCAGCGACGAACAATCGTAGTCGGGACCTTCACGCGAGCCGGTGTACGGTCGCGACGGAGTGGCGTTTTCTTTGCCTTGGGAATAGCCGTGAGTTTGGTCGTTGGCAATGTCAATCGCCCACTGCACGGACTTTTCGACACGCGGGTCAATTTCGGCGAAGGCTGAATTCGTCAACAGGCAACCCGCGACAATCAGCGCACCAAAAAATTTTTTCGTCATGCGATAACCACCTTGAAAAACTTCTTCTTGCCTTTGCGAACGACAGCCGCTCCGTCGACGAAATCAGCCGCGGACAAAACGTAATCGACATCGGTGACTTTGGCGTCGTTGAGCGTCAAACCGTTCTGCGCCATCAAGCGGCGACCTTCGGCTTTGGACTCGATAATTTTTGCGGCATTGAGCACGTCCAAAAGTTTCTTGCCGACGGCGTCCGAAACTTCAACTGTCGGCATGTTGTCGGAACCTTGACCCGCGAAAATTTCGGCGGCGGCGGCTTGAGCTTGACGGGCAGCCTCTTCGCCGTGAACGAGTTTGGTGACTTCGTAAGCCAAAACTTTTTTCGCCTCGTTAATTGCCGCGCCTTCAAGAGCCGACAAACGGTTGACTTCGTCCATAGGCACGAACGTCAGCAAACTCAAGCAAGTTTTGACATCCGCGTCGTCGACGTTGCGCCAATACTGATAGAAATCGTACGGCGAAACTTTGTCCGCGTCGAGCCACAAGGCACCGCCGGCGGTCTTGCCCATTTTGGAACCGTCGCTTTTGAGCAAAAGTTTGTTCGTCAAACCGTAAGCCGCACGTCCCGTTTTGCGTCGAGTGAGTTCAACGCCCGCGATAATGTTTGACCATTGGTCGTCGCCGCCCATTTGCAAGACGCAATCATAATCGCCGTTGAGCTTGTAAAAGTCATACGCCTGCATGACCATGTAGTTGAATTCGAGAAACGTCAAGCCTTTGTCCCAACGCTGTTTGTAACATTCGGCGGCGAGCATTCGGTTGACGGTGAAATTCGCGCCGACTTCGCGCAACAAATCGATATAGCCGAGTTTGCGCAACCAGTCGCCGTTATTGACCATCAAAGCTTTGCCGTCGCTGAAGTCGATAAAGCGCGCCATTTGCCGCTTGAAACATTCGCAGTTGTGTTCGATAACGTCGTCAGTCATGACTTTGCGCAAGTCCGTTCTGCCCGAAGGATCGCCGATTGTGCCCGTGCCGCCGCCGACAAGACAAATCGGGCGGTGACCGGCGCGTTGCATGTGAGCCATTGCCATAAGCGCAATAAAATGACCCGCGTGCAAACTGTCCGCCGTCGGGTCGAAGCCGATATAAAACGTCACCTTGCGTTCGCCGAGCATCTTTTTGACTTCGTCGGCGTCGGTGCACTGTGCGATAAATCCGCGCTCCGTGAGCGTGTCGAAAACATTAGTCAAAGCAGTTGCCTCCTTTTCATTGACGTAGGGATTATAGCAGACACGTTCGCCGTCGACAACAAAAAAAAGCGACAACGTCACGGGGACGCCGCCGCTCGAACGGTCGTTTTAAGCTTGAATTTCGCCGATGAGATTTTCCGTACGCGTCAAAAGTTCGGCAAGCTTTTCGCTTTTGGCACGGTCGCCCGAAATTTGATCTTCGACGGCTTTAATCTTCGCGTCGAAGTTCGCGACAATCGGATCGACGTTCTGCTCCATGAAAGTTTTCACGCCGCTCAAAAGTTCGCGCCCGATGTCGTCGGCAAGGTCTTTAAAGCCCGTCGCAATTTCGTTGCGTTTGCGTTGAAGTTCGCGTTCGTGTTCTTCGGCTTTTCGATTTTCACGGTAAAGCATGAATAGCGAAACGGCGGCACCCGCGACGGCAAGTCCCGCGCCGAGAATTTTTGAGCCGTTGCCCGTGAAAGCCTGCGCAATTCGATTGACCATTGTCGGTTCGGCTTTGAATATCGGCAGACTTTTGACAAGTTCGCCCGCGCCTTTGCCGAGAAGTCCCGAAAAAATTCCCGCGTCTTGGGCGAGAAAACCGACACCCACGCCGACAGCGTTACCGACGAAATTTCCGAATTGAGAGACGCCGACTTGCGCGAATTGAGCCGCGATTTGTGCGCCCTGTTGAGCGACGAAGGCACCCGCAAATATTCCGCCGGCACCCAAAATCGCCGCACCGCCTTGAACGAATTCGCTTGAGCCGCTCGATTGCAAATGCGCCACGAAATTTTGTTTGACTTGCCGAACGAACGTCGACTGCTCGTAAGCCTTGAGTTTGGTGTCGCTGCTTTCGGCGAAAACTTTTATGCGGTCGGAAATTTTTTGCGCGCAGTCTTCGGCTGAACGTTGAACTCGTTTCTGCGCGTCGGCGAAAACTTTTTTGGCGGCGTCTTCGTCGGTTTGCGACATGGCACTTTCGGCGGTGTCGCGCCCGCGTTTGGCAACTTCGGCTTTGAATTCGGCGATAATCCCGTCGATGTCTTCGAGGCACTCGCGCCGCCCGTCGGTCAAAATCTGCTTGCCGTGACGAAAAGTTTCAATCAAAGCCGAAACGTCCGATTTCAATTCCGCTGACGGTTCAGCCGAAGCGTTGCGAATTTCGGCGGCAATTGTGTTGAGCGGCAGATTGATTTTCTGCAGGACGCCTTTGTCCGCGACGAAACGATTCAGGTTGTCGATAAAAACTTCGCGCCCGCTGCGTTCAATGGCACGCTGTTTGCGACGTTCGTTCGGCTCGTTGACGGCGTTCAGATAACTTTCCGCGTCCGTGAACGACAGATATAAATCTTTCGGGTCGTAAGGCGTCGTGACTTTTTTCAAGTCGTCGTAAATGACAGTCTGCTGTTCGGGGACGTTGCCCAGAGCCGTCCTGCTCATCTTGTTGACGACGAGCACCATGTTAGCGGCGCGTTTCTGCTCAATCGCCAGTTCGCGGAAGTGGTCGCCCATGCGTTGACTGAAACCTTCGTTCGTGATGACGAAAATCAACAGCGCGGCGTGATTGATCTGTTCGTAAGTGATTTCGTCGTGGTCGGGGCGCAATTCAGTTTCAATGCCGGGCGTGTCGACGATTTCCAAACCGTTCCAATCGTAGGGCGTCGAATCCTGCGTGGTTATCGCGGCACCGATTGCAACGTCTTCGCCCGTCAACATCTTGATGAGACTTGACTTGCCCGCGCTGTACTGCCCGACGAAAACCAGCTTGATTTTGCCGCTGTCGTCGGGGAAAGTTTTCGGCAGGCGTGACGTGTCCAAACCAAGACGCGTGAATTCGTCGGTGACTTCGCGCAGAAGTTGTGCGCCTTCGTTCGTGAATTTGCTGAGTTGAAATTCTTCCATGTCGGTTACCTCCCAAAAATTTTTAGCGGTTGCGAAGTTTCTCGCGGTATTCGGCGACGAAATTTAACGCGGTCTTGTTGCGCCTGCTTCGTGCTAAATCTTCAATCGCGTCCAATGCGTCGCTGATAAAATCGTTGTCGATGGTCGAACTTGTAAGAAAACGTTCAATCTTCGCAAAGTCTTCGCTGAATTTGCCGCTGGGGATAAATGTCATTCCCGACGACGAACGGCGGTTGCGTCTGTTACTTGCTGTCGTCGACGTGGTGTTACCGCGTTTGCGTCCGCCAGAAGATTTTCGCGTGTTGACGGTGCTTGAAGTCGTCCGTTTGGTATTTTCGCGCTTGAAAGTGTCGGTGATAATCGGCACGCCCGTAATTTGCTGAGCGATTTTGAAAGTCGTCGCGTCAATGTTGGTTTTCGGGAAGACGGCGTAAGTGCATTCGGGCTCCTTGTCGTCTTTGGTGAAATCGAGCGGGTAGCTGTCGACATTGAAGTCGCCGTGCAAAATTTCTTTGAGCGTGTCGCCGAAATCTTCGTGCGGTTGCACAACCGAAATTTTTTCGCCGAGCAGGTCGGAAAGTTCCTCCGTGTTCAAGTTCGAGCGTTCGGCAAAAGCAACGGTCAGTTCGCCGGGGATTCGCGCCACGTCTTTGACGTTGGAAATGAAACCTGCGCCCTTGAATTCAATCGCGTCCGCAAAAAGTTTCGAGTTGAGGTTGCTGAACTTGTTGAACAGGGCGTTCGCCACGATGCTTTGACTGTGACCGAGCCGCGCCAACATGAATTGATAGCCCGTCAGCAGGTTGGCGAATTCGTCGACGCCTTTGGCAAGAATTTCGTTGTTGAAAATGTCGATAACCTGACTGTGCATCTTGCCGAGCATGTCGAAACTTGGTTCGCGCAGGTCTTTGCGAAGTTTGGCTTTCGCCTCGCGGATTTTTTTCTGCTTGTCGTCGAACAGCATAGCAAACAGCGCGCCGCCGACGCCGATAGCGATTCGCACGCCCCAGCCGATACCGGGCACGAACAAAAGCAGATTCGGCAACGCCATCGCTGCGATTTTGCCCCAAGGCGTCGTGTCTTCGAGTTCAACTTTCGTGCGCGTGTCGCCGCTGAAGGCAAACTTTAATTCCTGCGTCAATTCGTCGCTGAGTTCCTTGCGCTTGCGTTCACATTCGCCCGCCAGCTCTTGCAAAAGTTGCTGATAGCGTTGGTCAAAGTGCGCGCTCTGCAATTGCTGTTGCCAATGTTCGTTGACTTTGTCGTCTTCGTAATGACTTTCGGCGAAGCTGTAAATCGTGTTGTCGAGTTCTTCGGACAGAGTTTTGTAAAGCGCGTCGAGTTTTTGCTGTGAGCGTTCCAAAAATTTTTCGCGCCACTTGCCGAGCTGTTGACGCTTGTCGAACCAAAGATCGCTTTCGAGCAAAGTTTTTGCACCTTGTTCGTAAATCGTCAGGATAATGTTGCTCATCGGCACGGCGACGCTGTCGGCGAAAGTTTTCACGCGCAGGAAACGTCCGTCGTTGCGAACTTTTTCGAGGATGAAATCTTCGACTTCAACGAAACGGCTAAGCTCAAAAACTTTCGGATTTTTGTCCTGCGACTGATAAGCGCTCAACAAATGCGTCGCGACAAATTTAATGCCGCTCCAGTCTTGATTGTGGCTGACGGAAAATTTTTTGAACTGTTCAATCGTGGCGTCAATCGTCGACGTGTCGGCAAGTTTGTCCTGCAGGTCCTCAATGTCGAGTTCGTCGTTGATGTTGAACGCCATTTTGACGTTGATGACGCCGAGGACGGGCTTGCCGAAACTTTTCAACTGCGCAAGTTTTTCCGCTTCGTCGGGCTGTGGCGCGTCGCTTGTCAGCAGGAATAAAATCAAGTCCGCAGACTTCGCCGCTTCGAGTGCAAGTCGTTCGTCCGCCGCGCCGCCGAAAGCCGAAATGCCCGGCACGTCGGTAATTTTCAAGCCGTTCCAGTGATAATCGCGAACGTCAAGCGTCGTGCGTTGTGCGCCCTTGCCGATTGAATCGCCGTTGCCGTGCGTCAAAATCTCCATGAGCGTCGACTTGCCCGCCATCGTTCGACCGTAAACGACAATCGAAAATTCCTGCGAACGTTCGCGCAGAAGTTTCAGGTCGTCGCCAATCGGATTGACCGCGTCGAACAGTCGTCGAAGTTCGTTGCGTTGTTCGTCGACCAAAGCCGTGTTGTGAATTCGCTCGACTTGATTTTGTTCGCGGTCGGTTTGATTGAGTTTTTCGGACGCCTCGTTGAGCGTCGCACGAATTTCGTCGTAGTTTTTTTCGCCAACCGAAAACCTTCGTCGGCGGCTTCGCGACATTTGGCAAGTTCGTCGTCAAGTGAAGTGTTGCTCGGCCTGCGCGAAGTTGAAGATTTTTTCGCGTTGACTTTCGGAGTTTCGGGCTGTGGCGAAATGAACGCTTCAAGCGATTTACCGCAACCCATGCAAAACTTCACGTCTTGATTGACAATCTTCTTGCCGCAGAACGGGCAAAAATTCAACATGCAATCACCTCTGCGGCGAAGTATATCACAATTCAAATATCGCACGGCAAAAAATTTTATTTGTCCGTCGACGTTTGCAGGAAAATTTTCGCGGCGGCAGAAAAGTCAATGCGCATTATTAATTGCCTTTCGGAGGTGACAATCTTGGCTTTTTTTTCAGCCGACACCAAACGATTTCTGCGCCGAATCGACTTCGCGTTGTTGGGCGCGTCGGCGGCGATTGTGATATACGGGCTGGTGATAATTTCAAGCGCAACGCACATCAACACGCCCGGCGAAGAGCGATTTTGGTTCGTGCAACGGCAGGGAGTTTTCGCGCTCGTCAACGCGGCGATTGCGGTGCTGTTCATGAACTTCGATTATCGCGGATTGCAACAGCACGGCAAGAAACTTTACATTTTCAACCTGATAATGCTCGTGGCGGTAATGCTTTTCGGGCACGCGGCACTTGGCGCACAACGTTGGATTCAAATCGGTCCGATAAGTCTTCAGCCGTCGGAGTTCTCGAAACTCATCATGATAATCTGCATGGCGGCGGTTCTCGAAGAGCGCATGGGCAAACTCAACACGATTCAAGACCTGTTGCCGATTGCCGCGTACGTCGGAATACCGTTCATTTTGGTTTTGAAACAGCCCGACCTCGGCACGTCGCTGGTTTTCATGGCGATTTTTTTCGGCATGGTTATCGCCTGCGGTATGCCGTGGAGATTTTTTTTCGGGATTGTCGTCGCGGGCATTGCGTCGTTTCCGTTGCTATGGCAGTTCATGAAGGACTACCAAAAGATGCGAATCATGGTTTTCATTGACCCGAACGTTGACCCGCTCGGCAGCGGCTACCACATCATCCAATCGAAAATCGCAATCGGGTCGGGCATGTTGTTCGGCAAAGGTTTGTTCGAGGGCACGCAAAGTCAGCTGAACTTCCTGCCCGAAAATCACACGGATTTTATTTTCGCGGTCGTCGGTGAGGAACTCGGTTTCGTCGGCGCGGTCGTGTTGCTGTTGCTGTATTTGATTGTCCTGTGGCGCGGCATAATGATTGCTCGTGACGCGGGCGACGTGTTCGGGCGACTTTTGGCAGTCGGGATAACGTCAATGCTTGCGTTTCACGTGCTGGTTAATGTCGGCATGACGACGGGAATTATGCCCGTGACGGGTATTCCGTTGCCGCTTATGAGTTACGGTATCAGCTCGTTGACGACGAACATTTTGGCGATAACAATCCTGCTCAACATCAACATGCACAAGCAGAAATTTTTGTGGTAGCCCGCTTTAAAAGCGGGGGAACAACTGTCGCGACGTGTCGTTGTCAACGTTCCAACGTTGCCGCCGCGGCACTTTTAAAAAGTGCACAAACAACTGTCGCGATGTGTTGTTGTCAACGTTCCAACGTTGCCGCCGCGAACTAAAATTTTTATGGTGAACGATTATGAACAAACTTCTTGAACTTACGAAACCGACAAGATATATCGGCGGCGAATTCAACGCGGTTACGAAAGATTTTGACGCCGTCGACTGCCGAATCGTTTTGGCCTGGCCTGACGTGTACGAAGTCGGCATGTCGAACCTTGGGCTTGCGATTTTGTATTCGATACTCAACAGCCGCGACGATACGCTTTGCGAACGAGTTTACGCGCCGTGGACGGATGCCGAAGACGTTTTGCGTGCGGGGCAACGTGAGCTGTTTGCACTCGAATCGAAACGTCCCGTGCGCGAATTCGACATGCTGGGCTTTTCGTTGCAGTACGAAATGATTTACACCAACGTGCTCAACATGCTGGACTTGTCGAAAATTCACCTGCACGCCGTCGAACGCAGTGACGATGAACCGTTCGTTGTCGGCGGAGGCCCGTGCGTTTACAACGTCGAACCCGTCGCGGATTTCTTCGACTTTTTTATCGTCGGCGAAGGCGAAGAAATTTTCGGCGAAGTTGTCGACAAATTCACCGCGTGGAAAAATTCGGGACGCGTCGGCGGTCGTCGAGCTTTTCTGCGCAAGTTGCTTGACGTGAGCGGAATTTACGTGCCGAGTTTTTACGAGCCTATTTACGCGGGCGACAAATTCGCGGGCATGAAAGTTCTTGACGGTGCGCCGTCGAAAATTTTTAAGCGTGTTGTCCGAAACTTCGACGCGACGCCGACCGTCGACAAGCCCGTCGTGCCGTTTATGGAAATTGTTCACGATCGCGCAATGTTGGAGCTGTTCCGCGGTTGCAGTCGCGGTTGCCGTTTCTGTCAAGCGGGCATGACTTACCGACCCGTCCGCGAACGAAGCGTTGAAACTTTGCGTCAAACTGCGCGGCGGCTGATTGATTCGAGCGGCTGGGACGAAATTTCGCTGACGTCGCTGTCGAGTGCCGATTATTCATGTCTGCCGCGATTGATTGACGACCTGCAACGCGATTTCCGAAATGAACGCGTGAGTTTTTCGTTGCCGTCGCTTAGGGTTGACAGCTTTTCGATTGAGCTTGCCCAACGCGTTCAGGTCGTACGCAAGAGCGGTTTGACTTTCGCGCCCGAAGCCGGCACGCAACGATTGCGCGACGTTATCAACAAAAACGTCACCGAACAGAATTTGCTCGACGCCTGCGGTGCCGCTTTCGCCAAAGGTTGGAAGTCCGTCAAACTTTATTTCATGATGGGCTTGCCGACCGAGACCGACGACGATTTACGCGGGATTGCCGACCTTGCGCAGAAAGTTGTCAACCTGTACCGCGAAATAAAAAAACGCCGCGACGTGAAAGTCACGGTGAGCGTGTCTTGTTTCGTGCCGAAGCCGTGGACGCCGTTTCAGTGGTGCGCGCAGATTTCGGCGGCGGAATTTGAACGTCGGCAACAGCTGCTGAAAGATTTGATTCGCGACAAGGCGATAACGTTCAACTGGCACGACGCGAAATTGTCCGTGCTTGAAGGCGCATTGGCTCGCGGCGACCGTCGACTGTCGAAAGTCATTGAAACCGCGTGGCGACTCGGCGCGAAGTTCGACGGCTGGTCGGATTTGTTTAAGCCCGACATTTGGGCACGGGCGTTTGAAATTTGCAACGTCGACCCGAAAATTTTTTCGGAACGCACGCGTCAGCTTTGGGAACCGTTGCCGTGGGAACACACGTCGCCCGCCGTCAACAAAAGTTTTCTGCAGGCGGAACTTGAAAAATCCCTGCAGTGCGAAACGACCCGCGATTGTCGGCGCACGAGTTGCACGGGTTGCGGCGTCTGCATGAATTTGGGCGTCAACGTCATCGATTTCGCCAAAACCGAATTGCCGTCATCCGAAGAAATTTCCGACGTGCCGCAAAAGTTTCAGCCGACAAAGTACCGCGCACAAATCCGCAAGGGCGTCGAAATTTCCGCGTTGAGCCACCTCGATTACATGAACGTTTTCATGCGTGCGTTGTTGAGATCGAAGTTGCCCGCCGCGTGGAGCGAAGGTTTCAATCCGCATTTGAAAGTTTCGTTCGCGACGGCGTTGGCTGTCGGCGTGACGAGCGATTGTGAATACGTCGATTTCGAGTTAAGCAAGTCCGTCGACGAGCTTGAAGTCGCCACACGCTTGAACGAACAGCTTCCGAACGGCGCGGAAATTCTTCGGCTGAAAAAACTTCGCACAAAGTCAAAACCCGTGATGTCGCTGGTTGACCTGTCGCGCTACGAAGTTCGATTGCCGTTCGACGCGAAAAATTTCGACGCCGCACAACGAGCCGTCAAAAATTTCAACGACGCGTCAACGATACCGTTTACCCGCGTCACGCCGAAAAAAGTTCGTGAATTGGACGCAAAAAAATATCTCGCCGAGTCCGTCGAAATTTGCTTGACGGCTGACGAGTTGTTGATTAAGTTTGGCGTGCGAATCACCGACGCGGGCAGTTTGAAACCTTCGGAAGTGCTGAAACTTTTGCGCGAACAATTCAACTTGCCCGCCGATATTTCGGACGCGAAAATCAATCGCACGGCACTTTTGCACGCGGGGAAAAATTTACTCGACGTGTGACCGACCGAAAGTAAATTTCGGCCGACATGGATGTCGGCCGCGCCCGTGCCATTTCGCGTGATGCGAAATACGCGGGCACAAGCGGTTGACCGTAGCGGCAACATTTCGGCGTTGAACGAGTAGCCGCCCGCCGCGTAGGCGCGGCTTTCTTTGCTACTTTCTTTCGCCGGTGAAAGAAAGTAGATCCTAAACACAAGAATCACGAATGCACTTCGGACAGCGAGCGAGCCGCGTCGTCAAGCGTTCGACTTGCGAAACGTGTCCATGAAATCAGCCAAAGCCTCGACGCCCGCAAGCGGCATGGCGTTGTAAATCGAGGCACGCATACCACCGACCGAGCGGTGACCTTTGACGCCGCTCAAATTTTTTTGCAACGCTTCGGCGACGAATTTTTGTTCAAGCTCCTCCGTCGGCAGACGAAACGTCACGTTCATGAACGAGCGCGAATCTTTGTCGGCGTGCCCGCGATAAAAACCGTCGGACGAGTCAATCGCGTCGTAAAGCAACTTCGCCTTGACGGAATTTCGACGCGCCATTTCGTCAAGCCCGCCGCAAGCTTTAATCCAGGCAGCGACCTTGCCGACCATGTAAATCGAAAACGCGGGCGGCGTGTTGTACAGCGAATTTTTCTTGTAAAACGTATCGTAGCGCAACATCGTCGGCAACGTGTCCAAACTTTTCTCGACGAAACTTTTGCGCACGACAACAATCACCACGCCTGCGGGACCGAGATTTTTTTGGACGCCCGCGTAAATCAGCGAAAACTTTTTGAAATCGACGGGACGGCTGAGCATGTCGCTGGACATGTCGGCGAACAGCGGCACGTCGCCCGTTTCGGGCACGTAATGAAACTCCGTGCCGTAAATCGTATTGTTATAGCAGACATGCAAATACGCGGCGTTCGGGTTGATTTTGAGTTCGTCTTGACGGGGCACGCGACGGAAATTTTCGTCTTTGGTCGACGCGGCAACTTCACCGACGCCGAGAATTTTCGCTTCTTTGAACGCGTTCGACGAAAAAGTTCCGCTCAAAACGTACGAGCCGGGCTTGTCCTTCGTCGCGAAATTCAGCGGAATCATCGCGAATTGCAGTGACGCGCCGCCCTGAATAAACAGCACGTCGTAATCGTCGCCGAGACCCATCAGCTCAAGAATCGTCGCTTTCGCCGCGTTGTGAACTTTTTCGTACGGCTTCGAGCGGTGACTTATTTCGACAATCGACATGCCCGTCGAATCGAAATTCAAAAACTCCGCCTGAGCTTCGCGCAAAACTTCTTCGGGCAACGTCGCGGGACCGGGATTGAAATTGTAAACTCGTTGCATGAAATCATCTCCAAAAATTTTGGCAAGCTTATCACACGAAAAATTTTTTGGCAAACCTGTAACGTTTCGCGACCGTCGACGTATAACGTGCAGAAAGCAATTTCACGTAACCTAAGTAATCGCTAGCACGGCAGAAAACAATTTCACCGACGTAACCTTAGCAGGCGGCTGAAAAATTTCACCGCGAAGGACAACCTTCACCGACACCCGAAAACCGAAAAGCTCCCGCAAGTTTTGGGGAGGCTTTTTTTTTATGCGCGATGCTCAATTTGAACGGCGACTTCATTACGCATTTCGCATTACGAATTACGCATTGATTTTCCCTGCCGATAATCGGAAGATAGCAGCCACAGCGATTGATAACGCCCCGTTTGCTCCAGCGCGTAATTCATGACCGAAAATGTGACTTCGACGTTTCTGCGAAGAATTTCGATAAACGTGTCGTGCGGCAAAGTCAAAAGTTCGGCGGTATCCGACAAGACCGTTGCGGAAATTTTAAAAGGTCGTTCGTCCAAAAGATACGTCGGGTTTACGAACGCATTTTTCTCGATGATGTCCAGCGTGTTGTACCAGCCGTCGCCCGTGTCCGCATTTCGTGAAAGTATTCCGTCCGCAACGAAGATAAAATTTTTGTCGATCATTTCGTCGGGCATTATGTCGCCTTCGTAGAGCGTGAAAAGCTCGGCACAGCCGTCGAACAAATCGATTGTGCCTTCAAGGCGACCCTGCAAAATCGGCAGTTGTCCGAGGAAGTTGCGAATCTTTTTGCGCTTGAGTTCGTCGGAAATTTCTTCGGGTTGCTGATTCATTTCGATACGATTTTCAAGCCGCGTCATGAATTCGGAATACTTTGCGTCCCAATCGTCAAGCATACGGTCAAGAATGAATTTGTACAGTTCGCAAAGTTGCTCTATGCCGTTCGGCGAAAAAGTTTTTTCGTCGTAGAGAAAACCGACAGCCAAACTTTCCTTGAAGCAGTAAATGTAAACGGCAAGTTTCACGGCGCGATTGTCCCACGAAGCGCGAAATATAAATTTCCCGTTCGGTTCGGCGGGCTGTGCGGCGTAATTCAAACCCTGCGGCGAAATTTCCGTGAAGCTGATAAAGTGATTGAACAGTTTTCGTTGCCCCGTCAAATCGCTCAGCTCAGTCCAATCGTCCAAGCCGTAAGGTTTCGAGATGATGCCCTGTCGAAATTGCTCGTCGACAATTTGCCCGACGGTTGAATCGTCGTCGCACGTCATGCGAACGGGAATAACATTAAACGCGGGCTTGTCGTCAACGTTCGACGAAAAAACTTGACACAGCAGGCAATCGCGCCGCTTGTTGCTCAGCTGCAACATAAATCCCCACGCGGTTTGCAAAATCGTCGTGAGCATAACGCGGTTGGCTTTGGAACGAACGTTGAGCTTGTCGAGAATTTCGGCGGGAATCGTCGCACGGAAATTTTTTCGACCGTATTCGCCCGAAGAACTTTGCTCATAAGGCAATTTGGCAACGGGCGGCGCATTGTCGAGAATTTTTGTCCAGTAATCGTGAATCGCCCGATGATTTTTCGTCGGCAGGTTATCGAAAATTTTTGTTATGTCAAACTCGGCGGGAATGCCCGTTACTTGCGCGAAAAATTTTTCCGCGTCGAAAGCTTGAGCGATAAGTTGAGCCATCGTCACCAGCACGGCAAATTCTTCGTCGCCGGTCTTGTACACCGCAAACCGAATCAGCGGGTCGCTTGCAAGGTTGATGTCACGGCGTGCGTCCGCTTCAAAAATTTTTCGGAAATCTTCCTCAATGTCCCGGCTGTCCGTCAAGTTGCGGAAAATTATTTCGGGCTTGACGGTGCCGACGGGTCGAATAACTTTAATCGTGCGCGTGCCGACGTTGCAAAAATTCACGCGCAGATTTTTGTTGTCGTCAAAAAATCTCGTGACCGTGACGCTGAATTTAATCGGGCTGACGGAGCCGCGAACTTTGTAGAGCGTGTGACTGAAAAAATACGGCGACAGAAAATTGTTGCCCGCGAAAAATTTCTTTTCACGAACGGACAAATTTTCAATCGCTTCAAGTTTGTGGGGATTGTAACCGCCCGTTTGCGCACCGTAGAGGTGCTCCAAAACATTTTTTTCGTCGTCGGTGAGTTGTGAGGTAATATACACGTGCATTCCTCCTTCGGCGATATCCTACAACAGGCAGCGGCGAATAGGCAACAGAAATTTAATTGCCAATTCCCAATTGCTTTTCGGCCGCCGTAATGGTAAATTATTTGCACTTGAGCAACGGGAGGTTGAAATTTTGAGCGACACGAACAACGACGAAAAAATTTTGTCGCCGGAAGAAATCGTCGAGAGCACGACAATCGCCGACGTTTACCGCGCCGATAAACAGCTCGCGGGTATCGTCAAGAAGACGAAACTCATTCCGAGCGATTTTTTTTCGGATTTGAGCGGCAACGAGGTCTTCCTCAAACCCGAAAACATGCAACACACGGGCGCATTCAAACTGCGCGGCGCGTACAACAAAATCAGCCACTTGAGCGACGACGAACGTAAACGCGGCGTCATCACGGCTTCGGCGGGCAACCATGCCCAAGGCGTCGCCTTCGCGGCACAGAAACTCGGCGTCAAAGCCGTCATCTGTATGCCCGCAACCACGCCGATTTTGAAAGTTGAGGCGACCAAAGCTTACGGCGCGCAAGTCGTTCTGCACGGCGACGGTTTTGACGACGCTTATGCGCACAGTCTGGAACTTTGCAAGGCGCACGGTTATGTTTACGTTCACCCGTTCAACGACCTCGAAGTCATTTTGGGTCAAGGCACGACCGCGCTTGAAATCATCAACGAACTTAAAGACGTTGACGCGATTTTGGTGCCCGTCGGCGGCGGTGGATTCGCTTCGGGTGTTGCGCTTGCCACAAAAGTTGTCAGCCCGCACGTCAAAGTTATCGGCGTCGAACCCGAAAACGCTGCCTGCATGAAAGCGGCTCTCGACGCGGGCAAAATTGTTTCGCTCAAAAGTTCCGATACCGTTGCCGACGGTTGCGCGGTTAAAACTGCGGGCGATTTGACGTTCGCGTTCTGCCGAAAATACCTCGACGAAATCGTCACCGTCAACGAAATGGAAATCATGTCCGCCTTGCTGTTTCTGATTGAAAAGCACAAACTCATTGCCGAAGGCGCGGGCGTTTTGAGTTTGGCGGCGTTGAACAAACTCGGCTTCAAGGGCAAAAAAGTCGTCGCGATTGTCAGCGGCGGCAACATCGACATTTCCACCTTGAGCGCGTTAATCGACAAAGCCTTGATCGTTCGCGGAAGAATTTTCTGCTTCGGCGTGTTGCTTGCCGACAAGCCCGGCGAACTTTTGAACGTGTCGCGAATTCTGTCCGAAGAAAACGCCAACGTCATCAAACTTGAACACGACCAAGCTCGCGTTACCGACAGTTTCAAAAAAGTTGTTTTGGAAGTCACCGTCGAAACGCACAACCACGAACACATTGACCGAATCGTCGCCGCGCTCAATCGCAACGGCTACGAAATCGAAAAAATCGACTTGCTTCGTTGACGCCGGCAATTGAAATCAGGCCGTCATGGATGACGGCCGCCGTCGCCCGTCGCATTAATGCAGGATGCATTAACGCGGGCGCAGTTTTCTTTGGTTACTTTCTTTTGCTGCCAAAAGAAAGTAACATGGGAGACGACATCATGCGAATCATTACGGGCACGGCACGCGGTCTGAAGTTGAAGACGCCGAACGGACTTTCGACACGCCCGACAGCCGACCGCGTCAAAGAATCGCTGTTCAACATTTTGAACGGGCTGACGAACTTCGCCGAAATCAACGCGGTACTCGACATCTTCGCGGGCACGGGCGCACTCGGTCTGGAATCAATGTCACGCGGCGCAAAATCGGCAACGTTTATCGACGCGGCAACGACACAAATTATCGGCGAAAACGTTCGGCGGACAAAGTTCACAAACTGCACAATCCTGCGCGGCGACTTCGATAAAATTTTGCGACACCTCGGCGAACAAAATTTCACGTTCGATTTAATCTTCAGCGACCCGCCGTATGCAACGAACTTCGCGCAAAAATCGTTGACACTCGTCGCCGAATTGAACTTGCTTAACGTCAACGGGCTGATAATCGTCGAACACGGCGCGACCGAAACTTTAAACACACCGCCAAACTTGCAACTTGTTCGGCAAACGATTTACGGGCGCACAACGTCACTTGAAATTTTTGAAAGGACGGCATCACCATGAAGAAAGCAATTTGTACGGGCAGCTTCGACCCCGTCACCAACGGCCACATAAACATTTTCGAGCGGGCGGCGCGCCTTGTCGACGAGCTGATTGTCGGCGTATTTATCAACAATCGGAAGAAATATCTTTTCGACATGCAGGAACGCGTTGACTTGTTGCGCGAGGCGACCGTTCACATCGACAACTTGACCGTCGATTCTTTCAACGGATTGGCTTCCGATTACATCAAAGCCAACGACATCAACATCATAATTCGCGGGCTTCGTTCGGCGACGGATTTCGAGTACGAAGTCAACAAGGCGCAAATGATGCGTCACCTTGTGCCGAACGTCGACACGATTTTTCTGTTGACAGCCCCCGAATTTTTGTTTATAAGTTCTTCGGGTGTTCGCGAATTGGCGCAGTTCGGCGGCGACGTGCACGGTCTCGTTCCCGAATGCGTGGAATTCGCACTTCAAGCCAAAAAGAAAAACTGACTTCCTCCGAAGACCAAACGAAACGCAAGAGGGGATGATTATGGCAGTACGCGACACGTTGGGCAAAATAGAAAATCTCGTGGCAAGTGCCTCACACCTGCCGCTGACGAACAAGGCGGTCATTTCCGAAGACGAATTGATTCACCTTGTCGAAGAGTTGCGCAAAGATCTGCCGCAGGAACTCGAACGCGCCGACGAAATCATGAAAGAGCGCGACAACATCATACAAAACGCACAGCTTGAGGCCGACAACATGCTCAAACAGGCGAAAGTGCGCGTCGAACAGCTCGTTGACGAAAATGACATTGTGGTCAAGGCACGCGAAAAATCCCGCATGGTTTTGAATCAGGCACAGCAACAGGAAGCCGAAATCATGGAGCGGACGCGCCAAAATGCCCGTCAACTGCAGGACGACGCCGACCGTTACGCCAATCAAGTTTTCGACCAGCTGATAACTTACGTCACGAACACATTTCAAGGCGTGCAACAAGCTCAAGCCGGTCTCGAAAGTGCACGGCAGGTTCTGCAACAGGCAAAACTCAGCATGAATCAGCAGGCGGCGCAACAGGCTTACGCTCAAAACTACGGCGCGGTTCAACAGCAGGGCTACGGTCAACAAGCTTACGACCAAAATCAGCAGTACAATCAGCAATCTTACGACCAGCAACAGCAACCTTACCCGCAACAGTACGACCCAAATCAGCAGTACAATCAGCAATCTTACGACCAAAATCAGCAACCGTATCCGCAACAATACGACCAACAGCAAGGTTACAATCAGGAACAACGCTGAAAACTTTCCCCGTCAACACGGCGGGGATTTTTTTTGTCGCTGTGATATAATTCGACGCGAAAATTTTTTCGGGAGGTTCCGCAATGAGCGACGACACTTCGGTAAACGAAGAAATTATCTCCAGGTTGCGCGACTGTTTTTATGCCGGCTACAGCTTGCCGCAGTTTTGTATCGACGACGGAATAAAAAAACCGCTCTTTTTGGCGGCGCATGATTTTGATCGGCGATTCATCTGGGAAATTTATATTCAATTTCTGTGGGACAAGCGAATTTCGCCGACTTTTGCCACACTCGAAAAGCAAAGTTTTGAGCTGCAATCGCTTGAAGTGAAATGGTTCCTCGCAAGCCCGACGGTCAAAACGATTTACGAATTGGGCACGCGGGACTTCGACAAAGTTTTTTTCTTGACGGCACGGCGACTCGACTTCGACGCGGAAAAAGTCATTTATCTGGACGAACTCATGGGCACGCTCATGTACCGCGTTTATTGGGAGCTGCCGCTGTGTCACTTCGCGCACCGTCACCCCGAAATCAAGCTGTTTGCGATAAATTTTCCGATGCTCAAGCCGAATCCGCTAAACACGGAGCGCGAAAATTTTCTTCTGCGTTCGGGCACCAAATTAATCGACGACTTCAACGAAAAATTTTCTGCGGACAACGAAAATCAGCTTGCGACGCCGTTTGATTTCCTCGGCTACAGCAACGAACAAGTTCACAACCTGCTGAAATTTCCGACTGCCAAAACGAATCCCGACGGCTCAACGATTTTGGTTGACGACGACGACAAATTTTTGGCAATTCGCGACGGCAAAAGAATCACCGCGAATCAGCCCGAAACTTTCGACAATCGGATTTACTTCGTCGGCAACTGCATTTATTTCGGCTGGGGCGTGCCCTTCGACAAAACTTTGACGAGTTGCCTGCAACGGTTGCTCAACGAAAATCACCTGCCGTGGCGCGTCGAAAACGAGTCGCAATTTTTCGGCGGGCGTGCGCAGGATGTCTTTTACAACCTGAAAAATTTGCCGTTGCGGGCGGGCGATATCGTCTTCGTTTGCGCGCACAGCTTGAAGTTGAAAAATTTCCCGTTCGTCGACGTGGAAGATGTCTTTAATCGACCGCACGATTTCGGCGAAATTTTTTTC
>JAFVBP010000081.1 GCA_017479925.1 Selenomonadaceae bacterium
TTCGATTTCAGCGACGGCGAAATTTCTTACCGCACGTCGATTTATTGCGGCGCGGATGAATTCGCTCCCCCGACGTACGAACAGATTGATTTCGCGCTGGTTATCGGCTTGATCATGATTGAAAAATACGGCAACGCGCTGGTCAAAGTCATGTTCGGCGTGCTTGAACCCGACGACGCGATTGAGTCCGTCGAAAGCGACGACTGAACTGCAATTTGGAATTTGGAATTAGGAATTTGAAATTGTTTTAACTGCGATTTTCGCATTAAAAAATCCCCCGACGTCAATCGATGTCGAGGGATTTTTTTTGTCCGCGTGAATCAGTTCAAAGCTCGTGCGGCGATGTCGCGGCGAAAATGCATGTCGGCGAAGTGTATCACGTCAACGCAACGATACGCTTTGTCGACGGCTTCGCGCAGATTTTGAGCCGTGACCGTGACGCCCAAAACTCGTCCGCCGCTTGTGACAAGTTCGTCGTTCGCAAATTTCGTGCCCGCGTGAAAAATCAGTGCGCCGAGACTTTTTGCCTTCGTGACGCCGTCAATCGGCAAATTCTTTCGATACGACTTCGGGTAACCGCCGCTTGCCAAAATGACGCAAACCGCGCTTTGGTCGCTCCACGAAAGCTTTTTGTCGGCAAGCGTGCCCGTCGCGCAAGAATTCATCAAGTCAAGCAGGTCGCCTTCCAAAAGCGGCAGGACAACTTGCGTTTCGGGGTCGCCGAATCTGCAGTTGAATTCGACGACTTTCGGTTGACCGTCGCGAATCATCAAACCCGCGTACAGGCAACCGCGATACACGATGCCTTCAGCTTTGAGCGCGGCAATCGTCGGGCGAAGAATTTTTTCCGTGACGAGCGCGGCAACATTTTCGTCGACGACGGGCGCGGGCGCGTAAGCTCCCATGCCGCCGGTGTTCAAGCCTTTGTCGCCGTCGAGTGCACGTTTGTGGTCTTGCGCGGCTTTGAGCGGCAAAATCGTTTCGCCGTCCGTCAACGCAAGAACCGACGCTTCTTGACCGTCCATGAATTCTTCGACGACGATTCGGTTGCCCGCCGTGCCGAAAGTTTTCATCTCGTCGACGGCAGACAACGCCTCGTCCAAAGTTTGCGCGACGATAACGCCTTTGCCCGCCGCAAGTCCGTCAGCTTTGACGACAATCGGCGCACCTTTCGAGCGAATATAATTTTTCGCGGCGTCAACGTCGTCAAAAACTTCAAATTCGGCGGTCGGGATGTTGTACTTTTTCATGAGCCGCTTGGCGAAAATTTTCGAGCCTTCAATCTGCGCGGCGTCCTTCGTGCAACCGAAAGCTTTAATGCCCGCCGTGTTGAGCGCGTCGACAAGTCCGTTGACCAGCGGGGCTTCGGGTCCGACGACGACCAGATCAATCGCGTGTTCCGTCGCGAAATTCACGACTGCAAAGTTGTCGTCGATTGAAATGTCCGCGACGCATTCGGCGAATTCGGCGATACCGGGGCTGCCGGGAATTGCAAACATTTTCGTCAAACGCGGGCTTTGAGAAATTTTCCATGCCAACGCGTGTTCACGACCGCCGCCGCCGATTAGCAAAACGTTCATGCGATGTCCTCCGCGTCACTTAATCTCCAAAATTTCAAACTCCAAAACGCCGACGGGCGCGTGAACTTGCACGATTTGACCCGCTGTTTTGCCGATAATCGCGGCACCGACGGGCGATTCGTCAGAAATTTTGTTGTTGTCGGGGTCCGCTTCGGTTGAGCCGACAATCATGTACGTTTCGACCGAATCAAATTCCACGTCGCGCAAAGTGACGGTGTTGCCGATTGCGACTTTGTCCGTGCTCTCCGCCGACTTGATGATTTCGCTGTGGCGCAGTTTGGCTTCCAGTTCGATAATTTCGGTTTCGAGTCGCGCCTGTTCGTTTTTGGCGTCGTCGTACTCGGAATTCTCGCTCAAGTCGCCCAAAGCAATGGCGGCCTTCAAACGTTCGGCAATTTCAATGCGGCGCACGCTCTTGTAGTAATCGAGCTTTTCGACAAGTTTGTCGTAGCCGTCCTGCGTGAGCATGATTTTCTTTTCAGCCATGAGTTTAAGTCCTCTCGAAAAAAATTTGTCAGACGATTAACTTTTCGCCGGGCGTGACGGGTGCCCATGTCGGCAATTCTTTCGACATTTTCACGAAAAGCGGCGACGGTTCCCAAAGCGGATAATCCACGCGGTGCATTGCGACGAAGTGTTTCAGGTTGACGCGCTGAACGAATTCGATTGCGCCCATCTCCTGCGACACGCCGAGCCGTCCGTCGACGGGGAAAAACGCTACGTCCGCGTCAAGACCGTCCATTTTTTTGAGTTGACGCTTGAAGATTTTTTCGGCAAGCTCCAGATTTTCGCGAGTGTCGTCCGTCCAATGCCACCAGTTGAAATCGCCCGCGTGAAAGATTTTCTTGCCCGACGGAAACTCCACCAGAAACGAAATGCCCACGTCCGTCGAGTCGAAGGTCGTCACTTTGAGCAAGTCGTCCTGCCAGTTGCTGTAGCGTTTGATGTACGTGATTTTGTTCGACGGGAAGATTTTGACGCGTTTGGTGTGCTTGATGTCGCTTGAGAAAAGGTAGCGCGTGACTTTGGGCGCATAAGCCCGAATGTGCGTGCCGAAGTGATCGAAGTGTGCGTGCGTAACCAGGACGTAAAGTCTGTCGTAGTCGTCGCGATCATAGGCGGCGTCGACTGCACCCGACGGGTCGTCGTAGTCGTCAATCACGAGCAAGATTTTTTCGTCGCGAATCATGAATCCGCTGTTGAGCAAGTAAGTAAGTTCCATAAAATTTGTCCTCTCTCGACCGATGTTGATTTTTGTGTTGAGGTCGGCCGTACCTCGAATTTGCAAGCCGATGCGTAAATGTTTTTGGTTATCGCCTCCTTGCGTGAAATTTTATGTGTATCGTCGTTGCGGCAAAATGTTGCGTTGCTTGATTGAAATCGAACTGCTTGCCGCGCCGACGATAAATTTTCAGTCGTCGCCTTTGTTCGCCAAAGCGTCCTGAATGCGCTGTTCGACTTCGGGATTGATTTTCTGGTCGGTGCGAAACTTGACGTTCTGCCTGTTCGGGCGCGTGAAGCCGCGTCCCATAACTTCGCTTGCCGACAAAATCAGCATGAAGGCGTTCTTGTCGACAGTGTTGACGATAATTTTAATTTTGGCGATTTGCGTCATGCTCACCACAACCATGACGATTTTTTTCGGGTCGCCCGTGTACGCGCCTTCGCCGTTCAAAAAAGTGACGCCGCGCCCGATGTCGGCGATAATCCCGTCCGCAATGTCGGTCGCCTTGTTCGAGACAATCAAAATCGCCTTGCGACGATTGAAGCCGTCGATAATTTTATTTGTCATCTGCGAAGTGACGTACATGCAAATCAGCGTAAACATTGCGCCTTGAGTGCTGAACAGTACGCCCGCGATTGCCACGATTAAGCAGTTGAAGCCGAAAATCACCGAGCCGATTTCCATTGAGTAATACTTTTTGAAAATCGCGCCGAGGATGTCGAAACCGCCCGTCGAACCGTTCATGCGGAAGACAATGCCGTAACCGATTCCGTTGAAAATTCCGCCGTAAATCGACGCAAGCATCAAGTCATCTACGGGCAACATGGTGTTTAGAAATTTTGTTGCGTCGAGCGCAAGCGAAAACATGACCGTTCCGATAACAACGTCGAGCGTGTATTTTTTGCCGAGCAGCCTGTACGAAGCGATTAACAGCGGCACGTTGTAAGCAAGCGTCTGCAAACCGATTGGCAAGCCCGCCAGAAAGTAAAAAATTATTGCAATGCCCGTGACGCCGCCCGTGAGCAAACTGCTTGGCACGACGAACAGGTTGATTGAACTTGCCGCGATAAGACAGCCGAGCAAAATTCCGACGTATTTTAGCGGGTTCCACCTGACCAGAATTGAAGTCAATCGCACGTGAGCACCTCCCTTCACGCACGGGAAATTATAACACAAAATCGGCTTTACGCGAAAAAATTTTTTCACGTACGTACAACCGACGTTGACTTACCGGTTGCGCTCAATCCAGTCGCGAACTTGCCGTTGCCAAAAATACGTTTGCGGACTTGAGTGCGCCCGCTCCATGACGAAATTTTTTCGGATAAAATCGCCGTCAACTTCGTAAAGCCCGAACAGATATTGCTGATTGTCGCCGTGCACGCGAACTTTGCCGACGTTGCTCCACTCCGAAAAAATATGCCTGCCGATTCGGAAGACGAGCACGCTTTGATTGCCGGCCTCGCCCGTCAACGAGCCGTGATTCAGGTTGCTCAATTTCGCGGCTTCGAGTCGAGCTTTCTTGCCAAAAAAAATCCACGTGTTGCTGATTCGCGGCAGATACGCACACCAAAATTTTTCGCGGTAACGCCAATGCTTGTCGTCGGAAGTTTCGGCAACGAGCTTGAAAAAAACTTCCAAATCTTTCGCGCACAGCCACCGACAAAAAATTTCGCGGGAATTCGGGTCGACATCGTTCCAACGAAAACGCCTGCCGCCGAAACGCGGGTCGCTCAGTCGCTGATAGAAAACGTCCAAACAAATATCGCGCATTGCAACCGTGCCGCTCACGTCGACAACTTTAATCAGCGTGCTTGCCGCGATGGGGAAAATATCTTCGTACGCGAAAAAATCTTCGTCGAGTCGTTGCAAAATTTCAATCCGTGCGGGCAGTTCGGCGTTCGTGCGGAAGAAATTTTTCAGCGCGACGTGAACGAATTGCGACGTTTTGAAGAAATTCGACAAGCCCAACGTTTCAAGCGTGCCGTCGACGCTCAACGTCCGTGCGAAAAGTTTTGACATGTTTGCGAAACGTTCGTTGCCGAAAAGATATTCCCGCGCCGCGAAAATTTTTCGCAACGTCAGCGAATTGCCCGACATGTCCGACGGAATTAAATTCATCTGCCGCCGAATCAATTCGGTTTTCGCCGAGCCGTCGTAATTCAAAAGGTAAACCGTAACGAGACTGCGCAGTTGTCCCGCGTGAAAAAAATTCAGTCGCCGCAGGATTTTCGCCGCGTCGTCAACGGTGATTTCGGTTGCGTAAATTATGAACGGCAAGTTTCGCAGTTCCCGCCGCGAAAAATTTTCGTCGCCGCGCAGGAATTTTGCAAGCAGCTCCGCCAAAACGTCTCCTGTCGGCGTGACGGCTTTTGTGATTGTGATTGATTTGACGAATTTTTTCAGCGCGTCGAGTTTCGGGTCGAATTTCGCCGTCGATAACGTTTTGACAACGTCGCGCAGATTTTTAATTGCGTCAGGCAAACTCATTGGCTCAGCTCCTTGCGCACAAATTTGACGATATTCATGTCGGCTTCGGTCGGCGGCGTCATGGAAAATCGCATGTCGATTCGGCGATTATCGCGTCTGCCCGCGTCGGTTGCGTTGTCGGCAATCGGTCGCGTATCGGCATATCCGCTCACCGAAAAAATCTGTTCGCCGCGGTCGTTGAGCAGTGTCGCAAGCTTCGGATTCGCGCCGCTCATCGTCAACCACGTGTTTATTGCGCGTTTGGTCGACAGTTCCCGGTTCGACGGGAAAACGCCGTTGCTTATCGGGACGTTGTCGGTGTGTCCTTCGACGAAAATTGTTTCGACGCGACCTTTGAACTGTTCAAGTTCCAGCGCGACGTTTAAAACTTCGCCGAGTTTTCGCACGACAATTTGACCTTGAGGCTTCACGTCGGCAAGCCCAACGTCGAAAAGTACGCCTTCCGATATGCGTAAAATCCCGTGTCGGTCGTCGACGGTGACGCTGATTCCTTCGCGTTCAAGTTCGCGTTGCATGAAGTGCAAAAGTTCGGTGCGCGTCAAGTCGTTTTGCGTCAACTGCGCGGCGGCGGTAAATGCAATGTGGAATGTGTAATTAGGAATGAGGAATTAAATCCGTGTCGACAATTCCACATTCCTAATTGCAAATTCCTAATTGCAGTTTTGCTTCGAGCGCGTCGTTCAATTCTTCGACGAGTTCGCGCAGGTAGCTGACAGCTTGCGTGATTGACTTGTCGAACATGTCAAGTTTTTTCTGCAAGCCGTCGTTGGTGACTTCGTTGTAACCTTTAATGGCGTCGCGGATAAGATTTACGGCGCGTTCGAGTTCGTCGGCAATGCCGTTAAAATTTTTCACGAACGTTGTCACCTGCGTCGAAAGCGTGTTGAGATTTTCGCGGGTGAATTCGTTGGCTTTGAGCAACTTATTCATCTGCGTTGTAAGTTCGGGCAGTTTCGTCAACAGTTGACCGTTTGCGCGCAACAAGGCATCGGCGGAGTTGTTGAGCGCAGTGCCTGACGTGTTGACGGCAAGCAAAAATTTTTCGCTTGACTGCAACATCTGCCGCATTTCTTCGACAACCTTACGATTCGCGTCGACGGTATCGTTGAACTTTCCGACGGCGTCCGTCAAAAGTTTTCGTTGACTGTCGACGGTCGCGGTAAAGTTGTCGGCTGAAGTCTGCGTTTGGGTAGCGTGTTTGTTGAGCGCGTCGATTAACTTGCCGTTGATTGGGCGGTGAACTTGTCGAGCGCGGCGGAAAAGTTTTCCATTTGCGTGCCGACATTTTGAGTGAAGACTTCGCCGACTTTGTCCGAGCCGCCCGAAGTGAATTTGTCAATCGCGTCAACGAGTTTTTGCAAGGTCGCCGTGTGAATTTGTTGTTCGGCGAAACTTTTGGCAAGCCAATCTTCGGCGATTCTGCGCGGAAAAATTTCGTCGAGGCGTGCGGACAGTTGCGCAAGTTTTTGCCGAAAATTTTTCATCAGTAGATGATGTGCGACGGTGTAAATCAGCGCGCAGGAAATTCCGACCGGCGACGTGACGAACGCCGTTTCGACGCCCGAAAGCAGATTCGCGATTCCTGCCTTGAGGACTTCGATGTCGACGCCGCGCAAACCGAGCGTCAAGCCGAGGAACGTGCCCAAAATGCCCAAGCCCGTGAAAAGCAATTAGGAATTTGTAATTAGGAATTATCTCGTGTAAAAATTTCACATTGCCTTTTTAAGCGTGCGGTCGATTTCTGCGTTGACGGCAAGAATTTTCCGCGCACAACGAACGAAGTAAACCGCGAACAGCAAGGTCGCAACCGCAAGCGACACAATCAGCCAGTTAATCACGTGAATTCCTCTCGAAAAATTTTGCGTCAATTTTACGGCGACGAAGTCTTTTGCGCAAGTTGACAGCGGCAGGGCGTTGTTATATCCTTCGGCAAA
>JAFVBP010000082.1 GCA_017479925.1 Selenomonadaceae bacterium
ATACAACGGCACGCTAAGCCCGACGTTTGCGCTTGCCGACGGGACGCGTTACCGATTCGACGGAGCCGCCTGGCAGAACTCGTAAATTTTTTTCGGAGGTAAGTCGCCGTGAACTTGGAAAAACTCGACGCGGACGAACGCGAACGCTGCTTTGACGTGGGCAAAACCTTGGCACCGGTTTGTCTCGGCGGCTTTGACGACAACAAAAAATTTCTGGAGATATTGTCGCGCTTGTCGCCGCAAACTCGACGCATCTTGGTCAATCAGATAATTTTGTACAGGATATGTTTCGTTTATCTCAAATGCCGACAGCGACTCGACGAAGCACGCGCAGAAAGTTTGCTCGACGGCTTGCGGGAAAATCTGCGCGGACGATTAAGCCCGACAACTTCCGACCGCCTTAAAAACAAATTACGTTTGGGCACAGAAATTCCGTTCGACAAATTCACCGTGCGTCAACTTGCTCAACAAGCGGGCTTTTCGTCGGAAGACTTCACCGAATCTGAATGGGAGCGATTGCAAGAGGCGTTCTCTGCGGAATTCGAGGCTTTGAATTTTTTGGTCGACGGCTTCATCAAAATGTTGAACACGCCGCGTTCCGAATTGAAAAATTTCACGCTCACGGTTCCCGTCAAACAAACTTCGCGTAAAACGCCGTCAACCGAACAGACTGCTCGTCCCGCTCAAAACGTGCGTAAGACAATTCCGGTCAACAGATCCGTTCAACCTGCGCGCAAAGAAACTTCGTGGGGCAAGTGGTTGACGATTGCCGCAGTCGTGCTGACAGCTTTGTTTCTGTTCGGTTACGACGGGAGCCGTGACGCGTCACCGAGTCAAAATCCGCCCGCGCAAAACGTGTCGGAAACCGTCGCGAAAATTGGCGTGATTACGGGTTACGTTTACGATCACCCGATTTTGAACGACGGCGGGCTTTGCGAATTCACGGTTGACAACACGCGCAACGACATGCCCGTTTACGTGCGCATTTGGGACGTCGACGCTCAAGTGCCCGTTCGCGCTTTCAACATTGCTCAAGGCGACAAGTTCACCGCGGAGAATCTTTCGCCCGGCACATACGAAGTTCGTTACATGTATCTGTACGAAAACGACGTGCCGCCCTACGGCAACAAATCCGAGCCGACGACGCTTGAACAATACGAAACTTACGACGGCACGCGTTACAGCACGGTATCGTTGACGCTGTACAAAGTTCATGGCGGCAACACGACAACCACGCGCATTAACGTTTATGACGTGTGAACTTCACCGCACAAAAAAATCCCCGTCACCAACGGCGGGGATTTTTGATTGCGCGAACGGTCGTCAAACCAATTCAATTTGCTCGAAAATGTTTTCGGCGTCGGAGAGCGCGGTCTCGTTTTTTGCAATTTGATACTCGATGACGTTCGATTTCACGGCGCGAATAAAAACCGTCGCGGTCTCGTCGGGTTCGTCGACGCTGATTGTCACGCGCTTTGCCTTGCGAATGTCCATTTGATTCGACGCGGCTTCGGGCAAATTCGTGTAAAAAATATCGAAACTGTCGCCCGCGTCAATGAACGGATACCACACGTTAAATTTCGTGTTGCGGTCGATAACGGTCTTGAATTTGCGCTTGCGGTTGCGTCCAACGTAACAGCTGAACGGCGTCTTCGTCGGGTCGGGCGTGATATGTTCGGTTTTCACCAGTCCGCCCGCACGGCTCAACAGCAACCCGAAGGCGACACCGGTCTTGCCCGTCGGCGCGCTCATGTCCGTGCGAATTTCCACGCCGCGTGAGCGTTGAATTTCGTGTGCGGCGTCGGTGCCCAAGGCGGGATAAATCGTGAATTTCGGCGCGTCGTCGAACAGCCCGAACAAAACTTGAGCTTTGGAACGGTCGCCCGCCGCGCTCGACGGAATTTTTTTGACCAGGTCGGCAAGCACAACTTGATCGTTGACGTTGTCAAGGTCGCCCATCCAAATTTCCATGCCGCTGTCGTCGCGTCGATAGACACTGCCGCCTTGAATGAAACAATCGCGTCGCAGTTCGTAGCCGTTTTTGAGCCGCCCGTTGACGAACGGATTTTCGCCGTCGGCAAGCTTGAGATCTTCGGCGGGCGTGATAAATTCGTCGAACAGTTCGTTGACAAGCGGCGACTTCGACGAATTGCCCGCGAGAAAAATCGAAATTTCGTTCACGTCGCGCAGAGCTTTGATTTTGCGAATTGAATTCTTGCCGGATTTGTCGAACGCTTCCTTCATGGAGATGAAAAAATTTTTGATGCCGACTTTGATTCGTTCGCGAAGAATTTGTTGCAGGTCAAGCGAAATCTTGAGCTTGAAGTTTTCGACGAGTTTGCCGTCGTCGCGGAACAAATTCACGCTGACTTCACCGCCCGAAATAACTTCCGTCGCGGCGTCGGAGTCGGGTGCTTCCCACACGGGACGGAGCTTTTCAACCAGCGCGTGCATGTTCGCATGGGCTTCCTGCGAATCTTTAATCAACGCTTCGGAGCCTGCGAAACTTTTTTTGTCCGCCGCCCAGGTGAACGGGATTTTGCCGCCGTCGACGTTAATCAACGCGTCTTGATTCGCACGGAAAATTTCAAACGCCAGCAACTTCAGCAGATTTTCGCCGCCCAAAGTTCGGTCGCCGTTTTCGCCGAAGTGGACAAGCAGGTAATCATAGCGGTCATTTGACGATTCGCGCAGAAAGCCGAAATCGAAATCGGTCGTGCCGCCGCCGAAATCGAAGACCGCGTAATAAAATTCTTCGTCGCCTTTCGGGTCGAAGCCGTATTCCTGCAAAGCGGTTATCGCGTAAGCCGCCGCCTCGGAGGTGCCTTCGCGCACGGAAAATTTTTTCATTACCGATTCGTTCGACAGTAAAGCCGTCGGAAGTGATTTTTTCAGCCCGCGTTCAAAGCAACGGCGCATTTTTTCGCGCACGGCTCGTTCGTACGTCACGGGGAACGACAAAATATATTTCAGGAAGACGTGCCGCTCCTGTTGCATGTTGTTGATAAACAGTCCCAGATAATACGCGTAAATTTCCAGCGGATTGACTTCGTCCTCGGCAAGTTCGGCGAACGGCGCAAGCTGCGTGATGAATTTTTTTTCGTCGCGCAACATGAATTGAGTTTTCGAGCCGCACCAATACTTCAAGTCGGTCAGGAACGAATAAAATTTTTCGGAACCGCCGTGCGTCAAATTTTCAAAAGCCGCGTGCGAAACTTTCACGTCAGCCCAACGCGTGAACGGGCGTCCGTCGCGCCAATAATACGCCGTCAAAAAACTTTCGATGTCCAAAAATTGTATGACGGTCGGATTTTCGTAATTCGACGGGTGATTGATGCCGTGTCGCCAAGAACCGCTGCCCACCTGCAACGGCAGAATTTGCGAATGTTCGTTTTCGTAGACGACAACCGTGCGGCTCGTGCCGAAGTCAATGGCGACAATGCCGGTCGAAACGTCGTCGACGGGATTTCGCGCAACAAAATTTTCGCCAAGCGGAATTTCGCGACCGCCGTTTGCGTCGAAGTCCCACAAGTCCCAATGTCCGCGATTCGGGTCGAACAAAATATTTTCGTCGTACGGGTCAAGATCTGCGCGAATGTTGTCGCATGTCAGCAGAAATTTTTTAAAGCCCGCGGCGATTTTTTTGTCCGAAGCGGATTTCGTTTGCGGCGGAAGTTTTTTTGCCTCGGCGACGACCTGCGCTGTGCTCACGACGGAAGTTTGTCCGTCGGCGAAATTTAAAATAATTTCGTCGGCGCGCACCGAATCAATCGACACGACGCTTTTGCCTTCGGGCACGGTCAACACCGCCGATTTGCCGTCGATGTCGAAAAAAATCCTCTGCGGCTCGTCGCCCGCGAAAAGTTTCAGCTCGTCGTCGGTGACGCGCACGCTGTTGATAATCCTGGTCACAATCTCAGCTCCCATATTTTTGCGACGATTATATCACACGGACGCGGCGGCTTGCTTGACGGTTGCGCTGAAATTTCGTGTGCAAGAGCAAAATTATTCCTGCAATGCCAACGCTTCTTCGCGCTGATTAAGTATCGCCAAAGTTTGCGCCAAATCGTTCATTGCGTTGATTGTTTTGATGTCCCGTTCGCCGTGTTTCCGTGTCTGCAACGTCAAAATTTTTCGCTGCAACGTCGCGGCTTCTTCGTATTGACCGAGTTGTTTCAGCGTCGACGACAAATTTTGCATTGCAATCAGCGTTCTTTGATCGTTGTCGCCGAAATTGTCCTTGCACAACTGAAGGATTCGTTGTTGACGTTGCGCCGCCTCGTCGTAACGCCCAAGGTTGCTCAACGTAAAAGCCACGGCACTCATGGCTTTGATTGTTTGCGGATTGTCTTCGCGGAACATTTCCGTGCGCAACGCCAAAACTTTTTCCTGCAACTCAAGGGCTTCTTCGTGCCGACCGATGTCGTTCAACGAAAATGCCAAATTAATCATGGCTCTTACGGTGCGACCGTTTCTGTCGCCGAATTCTTTTTGGCTCAACGAAAAAACTTCGCGTCGGTATTGCAGAACTTCGTATATCAACGCTTCGTTGTCACGACCGAGATAACTCAACGTCCAAGCGATATTGCCCAAGGCGTCCAAAGTTTTCTTTTCACTGTCGCGGAAATTTTCTTTGTAGAACAAATAGACCTTCACTTGCCAGTTCAAGGCGTCGTAAAAACAACGCAGGCGGCTTAACGCAACCGCATAGTTGCTCATTGCGTCAACGGTTTTCAAATTGTTTTCGCCGAGAATTTCCGTGCGCAACGTCAAAACTTTTTTTCGGTATGCCAACGCGTCTTCATAACGACCGAGTCGATCCAACGAATTTGCCAGCGTGTTCATTGACGACAAAGTCGCGGGGTTTCGTTCGCCCAAATAGCGCAGGCGTTTTTCGTAGGAGGACATTGCAAGTTTGCGGGCTTCGTCGAAGTTGCCTTGCTCCTGCCGCAGAGCAGTCAAGCGGCGTTCAAAATACGCGTAAGGCGCACTGTCCGTCGCAGAGAAATTTTCCAACTTGCTCATGAAGACGGACAAAATTTCTTCCGCCGTGTCAAAATCTGCGCGATTAGTCAACGTGTTTATGTGTTTGCTGAAATTTTCCACACAGTTATTGCGCAATGTTTCAGGGTCGTCGGCAAAGCGCACGGTGAAATTCGCCCACAACTTCAGATAAAATGCTTCACGGGCGTCGAACTTCTTTTTGCCCGCGAACAATTTTTTGAAGTGTTCATCGAGTGCTTTTTTCACGTCGGCAATCAATTTTTGTCCGTCGGGGTCGGCGACAATTTGGGCAATCAAAATGCTTTGAATCGTCTTGTCGAAGCGATAAACCGTCAGCGCAATGTCGTCTTTTTTGAGTTGCTCGGACTTGATAATCGAAAACTTTTTGATGCGCTTGTAAGTGTTGCGAAAGAAATTTGGCAAAATCCTGTTGCCGATGTCAACGGCAAGTTCGTCCGTCCACACGTTGAGCACGCAAAAAAATTCAAGCATGTCTTTGGCGGCGTCTTCGCGGTTCTTGTCGATATAGCGGAAAATTCTTCCGACAACGTCTTCACGCGTTTGACCGAATTCCGCAATCGTCGGCTCGGCATTGTGTTGACTTTTATATCTGACGTAAAACTTGGCGCACAAGTCCAAAAAAATCGGATAACCTTCCGTCAGCTTGACAAGTTCGCCGCGAAGATTTTCATTGCCGACGCCGGTTTTCTTCAAAAAATCATTTGAATATTCGGGTGACAGCGTCTCAACAAAGTATGTATCCGCTTTTTCGGCAAATTCGCCTTTCCAGTGAAGTTCACGACCGGCGATAACCCAAAGCGTATTGGGAATTTTGAGTATTAAGCCTTCGTCGCCGCTGAGCCATGAATGACTTTTGAATTGTTCGCTTGTCTGCGAAGTTGTCGCGCCCGTCAACGATTCGTAATTGTCAAGGAAAACGACGAGTTTGTTGCCCGTTGCTTGCAACCAATCTTTCACGTCCGTTGCAAAAAGCGTCGGCAGATAGTCACGCAGAGCGTTGGGAGTCGCTTTTTCGCGCAGGGCAACCAGTTGCTTGTAAATTTTTTTGTGTTCGTCGTCCCAAACTTTCGTGCGTTGCATGTACTTGATTAAACCTTTGTCGATAAGTGAGGTGCTTGCCGTAAAAAATTTGACGGCGTTCCACAAAAAAGCGAGCGGGTTTTTTGTTCCGAGGAGAACCATCGCCGCAATGTTGACAATCGGATACACCGTGCCGAGACCGCGCTCAAACTTCGAGATACCTCTGAATATATTGCCGATGTAACGGACGTTTTGCAGAATCGATTTGACTTCGGGCAAGGCGACGTCTTGACCGATTTTGCGTGCGTAATAATAATTGCCTGTGTCGAACAGCGGAAATGTGCAATTATGCGCGGACAGCACCGTTCTGAAAACGCCCAAAACGTCGCGCTTGTTGATCTTGTTGTCGTCGCTGAAGTCGTAGGAAAGAAACTTGTAGTTTTCGCGCCCGTAAGCATTGAGACGAATTTCTTCTTCGAGCTTTTCAAGTAAGGCGGTCTTGCCGACGCCGCCCGTGCCGCAAAAAGTCATGACGGTAATGCTTCCGTCAGGCTTTTTGTTGTAGTGATTCCAGAAAGCATCGCGAAATTCTCTTCGGTCGGTGAATGTGTTCGCCATATGCAGAATCTCCTTTGCGAAATTTTTGGTGTCGCGCAGATTATAGCACAAAAAAATCCCCGCTCGTGTGAACGGGGACTTTTTTTGCGCGAAACGTTGCGTTCAGATATTCGACAGATATTTCGTAATTGCCGCGTCGTAATCGGCGGTGTGCGCGAAAGCCTCCGCCGCAAGCTCTTTGCGAATGTCGTAGGGCACTTCGCCCGTTTCGGCGACGAGTTTGGCAATTTCGTCGTAACGGTCGGGATTGGTAACCACGGTCACGAATTTGAAATTTTTCGCCGCCGCCCGAATCATTGCAGGACCGCCGATGTCGATGTTTTCAATCGCGTCGGCAAGCGTGACGTTCGGTTTCGCGACAGTTTTCTTGAACGGGTACAAATTCACGACGACAAGGTCAATCGGCTCGATACCGTTTTCCTGCATTTGGCGAACGTGATCGGGATTGTCGCGCACCGCCAAAATTCCGCCGTGAATTTTCGGGTTGAGCGTTTTGACGCGCCCGTTCATGATTTCGGGAAAGCCCGTCAAGTCGCTTACGTAGGTGACGGGGACGCCCGCCGCACGAATCGCCTTGCCGGTGCCGCCCGTGCTGATGATTTCGACGCCACACTTGCTGAGTTTTTTGGCAAGCTCGACCGCGCCGAGTTTGTTTGACACGCTGATTAACGCACGTTTGATTTTCATGTTGTCGCCTCCAATCCGAACTTTGCGCCCGTCGACGGTCAACCTGCCGTCGATGAACAATTTAATCGCCCGCGGATAAATGATGTGCTCCTGCTCCAAAACACGCGCCGCCAAAGTTTCTTCGGTGTCGTCTTCGCGAACTTCAACCGCCGCCTGCAAAATTATCGGACCGGAGTCGGTGCCTTCGTCGACGAAATGAACCGTGCAGCCCGAAATTTTCGCGCCGTAAGCCAAAACGTCGCGGTGAGCGTGCGCACCGGGGAACGCGGGCAACAGCGACGGGTGAATATTCATGAGCCGCCCGTCGAAACGTCGCACGAAGTCCGCGCTCAAAATTCGCATGAAACCCGCAAGAATCACCAAGTCGACGCCGTCAAGATGTCGCAACAATTCAGCCTCGAAACTTGCACGGTCAGAGAAATTTTTTCGGTTGACGCAGATGTTTTTGATGCCCGCGACTTCAGCCCGTTTTAGTGCGCCGACTTCGGGCTTGTCGGTCAACACGACGGAAATTTCGGCGTCAAGTTCACCGCGTTCAATCGCGTCGATAATCGATTGCAAGTCCGTGCCGCGTCCCGAACACAGGACGGCAAGCTTAGTCATGCAAATCACCTCCCGTGACTGTGACGCCCGCGCCGTCGACGACGTGACCGATTTTGTAACCGTCAATTTCGTCGGCAATCTGCGCGTCGACAATCAAAATCATGCCGATACCGCAGTTGAACGTTCGGAACATTTCGCGGCGTTCGACGTTGCCCCAAGTCTGCAGGAGTTTGAAAATCGTCGGAATCTGCCACGAATCCGCGTCAATCGTCGCGCCAAAACCTTCGGGCAGTGCACGCGGAATGTTGTCGTAAAAACCGCCGCCCGTCACGTGAACAAGCCCGTGAATTTTGTCGCCGAAATTTTTAATCAGCGGCAAAACCGTCGCGGGATAAAGTTTCGTCGGCGTCAAAAGTTCTTCGCCAAGCGTTTTGTCGAGACCGTCAATTTTTTCGTCGCCCGTGAACTTCATGCGGTCGAAAACGATTTTTCGCACGAGACTGAAGCCGTTCGAGTGAAGTCCGCTTGACGGCAAACCGATTAACACGTCGCCGACTTTGACGCGTGCGGGAGTTATCAGCGATTTTCGTTCGACGACGCCGACCGCAAAGCCCGCAATGTCATATTCGCCGTCCGCGTAAAAGCCGCTCATTTCGGCAGTTTCGCCGCCAATCAACGCGCAACCCGACTGCTTGCAGGCGTTGGCGACACCGCGAACAATTTCGGCAACCTGCGCGGGCTTGAGCTTGCCGACAGCCAGATAATCGAGGAAAAACAGCGGCTCGGCACCCTGAACCAAAATGTCGTTGACGCACATGGCAACCGCGTCTTGCCCGATCGTGTCGTGACGGTTGAGCATGAACGCGATTTTTAATTTGGTGCCGACGCCGTCCGTGCCCGAAACCAAAATCGGCTCGTCGTAATTTTTCAGCGCGAACAGTCCGCCGAAACCGCCGATGTCGCCCAAAACTTCGGGACGATACGTCGCACGCACGAAATTTTTAATCAGTTTGACGGATTCGTTGCCCGCGTCGATGTCAACGCCCGAATCTTTGTAAGTCAAGCCGCTCATCAGAAATTCTCCTTGAAGTAAGAGATTGTGCGCTTGAGACCGTCTTCAAGCTTGATTGTCGGCTGCCAACCGAGTTTTTCTTTCGCCAAGTCAATCACGGGACAACGCTGCGTCGGGTCGTCCTGCGGCAACGGGCGATAAACAATTTTCGACTTCGAGCCGGTCAACTTCAAAACCAGTTCGGCAAGTTCAAGCATTGTGAATTCGCCCGGGTTGCCCAAATTCACGGGACCCGTGAAATTTTCGACGTTCATCATGCGGACAATGCCGTCAATCAAGTCGTCGACGTAGCAAAAACTGCGCGTCTGCGTGCCGTCGCCGTAAATCGTGATGTCCTGCCCCGTCAACGCCTGCACAATGAAATTCGACACGACACGCCCGTCGTTCGCGGTCATGCGCGGTCCGTAAGTGTTGAAAATCCGCACGACGCGAATGTCCAGCCCGTGTTGACGGTGGTAGTCAAAAAACAGCGTTTCGGCGGTACGTTTGCCCTCGTCGTAGCAAGCGCGAATGCCAATCGGATTGACGGCCCCGCGATAACTTTCGGGTTGCGGGTGAACTTTCGGGTCGCCGTAAACTTCCGATGTCGACGCCTGCAGGACGCGTGCGTTGTTTTGTTTCGCGCAACCGAGCGAATTTAACGCGCCCATGACGTTGGTTTTAATCGTGCGGACGGGGTCGCGCTGATAGTGCACGGGACTTGCGGGACACGCCAAATTGAAAATCCAATCGATCTCCGCGTAAATCGGCTGAACCACGTCGTGACGCATCAGCTCAAAATTCGGATTGCTCATCAGGTGCGCGATATTTTTTTTCTTGCCCGTGAAAAAGTTGTCCAGACAAATGACCTCGTGCCCGTCGGCAATCAATCTGTCGCAAAGGTGCGAACCCAAAAAGCCCGCGCCGCCCGTAACCAAAATTCGTTTCGACAAAGTTATCAGCTCCAATTTGTGAAATGTATTCAGACTTTCGACCAGTCAATCAGCGGTGCCAAAAAATTTACTTCCGTGTGCGTCGACAGCGACGGCAACGGCGAAATCAAGCGACGTTTCCTGCGCTCGGACAAATAATTTTCCACAAGCAGACGTGCCGCTTCTCTGCGGTCGGTTTGAGCAAAACGCCGCGCTTCGTTCAAGTCGTCCTGCACCGTCAAATACACGAAGGCATAAAAATCGTTCGGCACGTTGCCCGAAAAAACGGCGTTCCATACGTCGCGGTCTTCAAGCAACGTTTGACATTTCGCGGCAAAAGTCATCGTCGTTGAAACGGTCGTGCGCCAATGCGTGCTTGCCGTCAGGTAAATCGAACATTTCGGCATGTCGTCATGCACGAACGGATTCATGCCCTTGCCGTCGGGGTGATACATGTCGGGATGATCGTAAAGCGTGACGTAATCGGCAATTTCCAAACCTTCGAGCAAAGCCGCACGGCTGCCGGGCAGGTGAAGATAATCGTCTTCGAGCAGATACAAATTGTCTTCGGGCGCGTAACGGTTGATGACTTCGTTAAAAATATATCGACAGGTGCCCGCGTTGCCGTTCGCCGTCGTTTCGAGACTCAAGCCCGTACCGCGCAAAAAGTCAATCGTGTCCGCCGTGCAGTTGTCGGCTATGACGTGAAAATTTTCCGCGCCGAATTCTTGAACGGCGTTCGCCAAACAATCCCACTTGCCGGCGTTGGGCAATTTCGCTTTGGCGAAACTTTTATCGGAGATGCGATAGATGACGTGCAAAATCTTTTCAGCCATGACGGTCAGCTCCAAAGTATTTTTCGGGTTCGCGCAGGAAGTGCGGATATTTCCTCAAAAACTCGTCCAGGTGCGGCAACTTGATATTGTGTGCGTCGAAAGGCAGAAGTTGCGCTTCGGCAAGGTAAGTTCGCCCGTAAATGTCGGTGCCTTGCGCCATCGATTTTTCGACGTGTACACGGTCAATAAACTTGCCGCCCGAACGTTCGACAAAAAAATTGCCCTCGACAATCGAAGTCATTTTTTCAATCACGCGGTCAACGCCGCCCATGTAGCTGAAATGATAGCCGCCGTTGTCCGCCCGCGGCAAAAATTTTATTTGGTTGCGCAAGTCTTGCGGCGTCGTCAAATTCTTGCGTTTGGTCAAAACGGTGCCTTGCCAAGTCGTGTCGCTTGCCCAATCGAAATAGTAGCAGTGAAGCGTTTGATTCATGACTATCGCGCCGAAATCCAGATATTGACTTGCGGGCACGAGCAGCTTGGCGGCACAGTAAGCGGTCTTGTCGGCGAATTTAAGCCCGATTTTGGGTACCGTCAACGTGACTTCGTCGTCGCGAATTCGTTGAAAAAGGTCGGGCGCAACAATTTCGTCCGCGTCGCTGATGAAAATTAAATCGTCGGCTTCGGCGTCGTCCAAGCCGTAAGCAATGGCGTCGCGCTGTGCATTTTCAATCGACCAATCGCCCGCGCCTTTGAACGGCACAGTCATTTCAACGGGCAGGTGACGAATTTTCGGGAAAAATTCTTTGAAGTCGTCTTGCCGCTCCCAAAAGTAATACGGCTTCGGCTTATTGGTGTGCGTCTTGTCCGCCTCGACGATAACGAAAACGTCAACCACGTTCCAAAGTGCACGCAAACGCAATTCCAACAGCTCGAACTCGTTGTAAAACGGAAAGCAGTCGTAAACTTTCATTCAAGCACCTCCGAAATATTTTTCGGGCTCGCGAAGGAAGTGCGGATATTTCCTCAAAAACTCGTCGACGTGCGGCAACTTGATTTTTCGGGCGTCGTAAGGCAATAATTGCGCTTCGGGAGCGTCTTCGCGATTGTAAACGTCAAAACCTTGCGCCATCGATTTTTCGACGTGTGTCCGATCAATCAACTTGCCGCCCGAATCAACGACAAACTCGTTGCCGTCGACAATCGAAGTCATCTTGTTTATCACGCGGTCAACGCCGCCCATGTAGCTGAAGTGATGCCCGCCGTCGTCGCAGACCAAAGTGTTTTCCGATGTGCGCAAGTCCTGCGGCGTCGTCAAATTTTTGCGTTTAATCAAAGACGTGCCGCGCCACGGAGTCTCGCTCGCCCAATCGAAGTAATAATAATGCATCTTTTGATTGAGCCGAATCGAACCGATTTCCAAAAAGTCACCTGCGGGCACAAGCATTTTAATTGGGCAGGTAATTTGCTTTTCCGGGTCGTTCAAGTTTCGCAACGTCATGACGGTTTCTTGCGTCATCAATTCAAAGTCGTTCAGGTGACGCAAAACGTCGGGATTTGGAATTTCGTCCACGTCGGAAATCATGATTAAATCGTCGGCTTCGGCGTCGTCCAAACCGTAAGCAATGGCGTCGCGCTGTGCGTTTTCAATCGACCAATCGCCGACACCCGCGTAAGGCACGGTCATTTCAACGGGCAGGTGACGAATTTTTGGGAAAAATTCTCTGAAGTCGTCTTGCCGCTCCCAAAAGTAATACGGCTTCGGCTTATTGGTGTGCGTCTTGTCCGCCTCGGCGATAACAAAAACGTCAACCACGTCCCAAAGTGCACGCAAACGCAATTCCAACAGCTCGAATTCGTTGTAAAACGTAAAGCAGTCGTAAACTTTCATTCAAGCACCTCCGAAATATTTTTCGGGCTCGCGAAGGAACTGCGGATATTTCCTCAAAAACTCGTCGACGTGCGGCAACTTGATTTTTCGGGCGTCGTAAGGCTCAAGTTCCATTTCGGCAGCGTCTTTACGGCTGTAAACGTCAGTGCCGGTTGCCATTGCTTGTTCGACGTGTTTTCTGTCGGTCAACTTTTCGTCCGATTCAACGACAATTTGGTTGCCGTCGACAATCGAAGTCATCTTTTCAATCACGCGGTCAACGCCGCCCATGTAGCTGAAATGATAGCCGCCTTCGGCACAGAGCAAAACTTTTTTGACAACGCGCAATTCCTGCGGCGAAGTCAAATTTTTGCGTTTGGTCACAACGGTACCAAGCCACGGCGACAAACTCCGCCAATCGAAATAGTAGTAATGGAGCTGTTGAACCAGGGCAATCGTGCCGACTTCCAAATATTTATCCGTCGCCATCAGCAGGCGCGCCGAGCAAGTCAACTCCCTGTTGCCGACAAGCGGAACGGTGGCTTTCGTCGTCATCAAGTTGAAGTCGTTCAGGTGACGCAAAATGTCGGGATTCGGAATTTCGTCCATGTCGGAAATCATGATTAAATCGTCGGCTTCGGCGTCGTCCAAACCGTAAGCAATGGCGTCGCGCTGTGCATTTTCAATCGACCAATCGCCGACACCCGCGTAAGGCATCGTCATTTCGACGGGCAGGTGACGAATTTTCGGAAAAAATTCTTTGAAGTCGTCCTGCCGCTCCCAAAAATAATACGGCTTCGGCTTGTTGGTGTGCGTCTTGTCCGCCTCGACGATAACGAAAACGTCAACCGCGTCCCAAAGTGCTTTAAGGCGCAACTCCAACAGCTCGAACTCGTTGTAAAACGTAAAGCAGTCGTAAATCTTCATGCAATCACCTCGCAAAAAAATTCGGCGACAAGCGACCGACATGTTTGCCGACCGCACGTCGCCAAAAAAATTTTTCAGTATTCTCTGCAGACCGTGTACATTGACCACTCAATCGGCGTGTCTTGCGGCGTCGCGTGAATTACCAACATGCGATGTTCGTCCTTGTGACTGATGCTGTCGGTTAAGACGTAGCAATCCCGGCCCGTCGCGTTCGACGTGCCGACGAAAATTTCTGCCGCTTGAGCCTGCGCGGTCGCGAAAACAATCGTCAAGCCGAAAATCGCCGCGAGCAAAAATTTCTTCATGACGGCACCTCACATAGTCAGGCGGTTGAGAACTTCTTGATAAGCTTCTTCGACGCCGCCCAAATCTTGACGGAAACGGTCTTTGTCGAGCTTTTCGTGAGTTTCGGTGTCCCAGAAACGGCAGTTGTCGGGTGAAATTTCGTCCGCCAAAAGAATTTCGCCGTCGAAACGCCCGAACTCAAGCTTGAAGTCAATCAAGTCGACGTTTTTCGCCTTGAGAATTTCGCGCATAATCGTGTTCGTCGCAAGCGACATGTGTTCAATCTGATTCATTTCGTCAATCGTCGCCAAATTCAACGCCAAAATGTGCCAGCGGTTGAGCATAGGGTCGCCAAGTTCGTCGCTCTTGTAGTCGTATTCAATGACGGGAATTGTCAACGGCGTGCCTTCGGGAAGGCCGAGCCGCTTGACCAAACTGCCCGCGACGATGTTGCGCACGATGATTTCAAGCTTAATCATGTCGAGGCGTTTAACGAGCATTTCGCGTGCGCTGACGGTTTCGATAAAGTGACTTTTGACGCCGCGGTCTTTGAGCTGCTTGAAAAAAAACGCGCTGATTTTGTTGTTGATGACGCCTTTGCCGTCAATCATGCCGTGTTTGGCACCGTTGCCGGCGGTCGCATCGTCCTTGAAGTAAACGAGCAATTCGTCGGGGTTGTCCGTCTCGAAAACGGTTTTCGCCTTGCCGTCGTAAATTTGGTTGCCTTTAATCATGTGCGTAACCTCCTGAAATCAATGCGTAATGCGCAATGCTTAATGCGTAATGAAAAAGTTTCGGTTGCGAGGCAGTCAACAAATTGTTCCCCCGCTTTCAAGGCGGGTCTTTCCACGCGGAAAGAAAGTAACATTCTCTCACAGTCCGAAACGGTTAAAAATCATGTCGACGTGCCGCAGGAACCACTTGTAATCGAAGCAGTCGGCAATTTCTTCCGCAGTCAAAAATTTCGTGATGTCGGGGTCGTCGGCAACGTTCGATTGAAAATCTTCGCCGTCGAGCCAACGTTTCATTGCGTTGCGCTGAACCCACTTGTAAGCATCTTCGCGCAGGACGCCTTTGCCGACAATTTCAAGCATGAGCCGTTGACTGTAAATCAGCCCGCCCGTGCGATTCATATTATGCAACATTGCTTCGGGATAAACAAGGAGTTTGTCGACGATGTTCGTCAACTTGCGCGTGCAATAATCGACGTTTATTGTCGAGTCGGGCAGAATTACGCGCTCAACCGAACTGTGCGAAATGTCGCGTTCGTGCCACAACGTAACGTCTTCCATTGCGGCGACGGCGTTTCCGCGGACAAGTCTAGCCATACCCGCGACGCGTTCGCAGTTGATCGGATTTCGTTTGTGCGGCATTGCTGACGAACCTTTTTGCCCGGGCGAAAAATATTCTTCAGCCTCGCGAATGTCGGTGCGTTGCAGGTTGCGAATTTCCGTCGCAATTTTTTCGAGCGTGCTTGCCACCAACGCCAAAGTCGTCATGTATTCGGCATGACGGTCGCGCTGGATAACCTGCGTCGCCAAAGGTACCGGCTCCAATTCAAGCTTGCGGCAAACGATTTCTTCAATGCGCGGGTCAATGTTCGAGTACGTGCCGACGGCTCCCGAAAGTTTGCCGACGCTGACAATTTTTTTCGCGTGTTCGACGCGTTCAATGTCGCGTTCGATTTCCGCGCTCCAAAGCAACAACTTAAGCCCGAAAGTCATCGGCTCCGCGTGAATGCCGTGCGTGCGCCCGATACAAGCGGTGTGCTTGAATTCGAGTGCGCGGCGTCTCAAAACTTCGCGGAATTTGCGCAGGTCGTCGAGAATAATTTCGGCGGAACGCTTCATCATCAAACAAATGGCGGTGTCTTTAACGTCGCTGGAAGTCAAGCCCTTGTGAATATATTTCGAGTCTTCGCCGACGTATTCTGCCACGCACGTCAAAAAAGCAATGATGTCGTGATGCGTGACGGCTTCGATTTCGTGAATGCGTTCGAGGTTGAAGTTCGCTTTGGCGCGGATGTTTACTGCGGCGGCAACGGGAATTTCGCCGAGTTCAGCCATTGCGTCGCAGGCGGCAAGTTCCACGTCAAGAATCGTTTGCCACTCGTTTTCAATCGACCAGAGCTTACCCATTTCGGGCAAAGTGTAGCGTTCAATCATGCAGACAACTCCTTTACAACGATATGGTTAATCGAAAATCCGGCCGTCATGGATGACGGCCGCCCGCAGTTGATACAGGATGTTTCACCTGCGGGTGTTTTCTTTTGGGCAACGTGGACGTTGCATCCAACTGGTTTAACGTTATCACTTCGATTGGCGAGGCAGCTAACAAATTGTTCCCCCGCTTTCAAAGCGGGTCTTTTGCGCCAAAAGAAAAGTAACATATCTCACACGTCTAAATAGTAGTGCGTCGACAGCTCGACAAGTTCGTCGGCAACAAGCGCGTGAAAGCCCGCGAACGAAAGATTGTTCGACACGGCGGAAAATGTATATCGACCGACAGCCCAAGCCGCAACCTGTTGCGTTTCAGAAATTTTCGCCAGGTAAATCGTCGTGCCCGTCGTCGTGTCAACGCGCCACTTCACGCCAGAAACGCCGCTTATGTCGACGAGTTCTTCATTTTCGGCGCGCTTGTGAGTTCGCACAGCCAAAGAAACTTCGGGTTCCCAACGGCGACCGTATTGCACTTCGACGATACCGGGTTCGGCGTAAATGGCGGTGATTTCGTAACCCGATTTGCGCGGCATGTAAAGCGGCGTGAATCCGAGTGCGCGAACAACTTCGGCGAAATTCGCGTAAAGTTCTCTTTGATTGGGCATGTCAATCGTTGCTGTCGGCGGCGGCACCAAGTCGGTTTTCGGGATTTTGTTTTCTTCGGTTATCGGCTCGGTGAAGTGCGACGGCGCGGGATTTTTCGTCGGCTCGGCAACGGGTTCAACTACAGGCGTCAGCTCAACGACGGGTTCAGGCTTCGTTACAGGCTTCGTGACGGGTGTCGGTTCCGCAACAGGTTTTTTGACGGGTTCAGGTTCAGTCGGATCGATGACTACGGGCGTTTCCGTGTCGTTGCGAGTTTCGCGTTTTTGGGTGCTTTCGCGCAACCTGCGTTCGTTTTCGCGTTCTTTTTCGCGGCGGGTCTCACGAAGTTTCTTGCGGCGTTCGCGACGTTCTTTGTCGGTATCGTTTTCGCGTTCGGTCGTTATCGTGTCGGTCAAAGCGGGGTTAAGTTCGTCGAGTTGAGTGTCGTCCGACTTCTCCTGCTCCGCCGCGATTAAGGCAAGTTCGCGATCTTCTTCCGCCGCGTTGACTGCGCACGGGCTTTGCAATGCCGCCGCAATCATCAATGCCGCGAATGTCTTTACAAAGTTCAAAGGTATTCCTCCTCGTCGGTTGACAAATTTTTATGATAAATTTTGCGTGACAATTTCGGATTGACGGCTGTCAAAAAGTCCTTGCACTGCTTGAATTTGAGCCGTTTGTCCGTCAAACAATCTTGCCGCCGATTATAATTCATTGTCGCTTTCGGCGCAACAAAAAAGGCGGGGGCTTTCGGCCTCCGTCTCATTTGTGGTTTTGAAGTATGTCGCTAAATTCTCATGTCTCACCTTCTTTTTGCCGGTGTTTGGTGGACACCTGCAGGTTACTTGTTGTCGAACAAACTGCGGGGACAGTCCGCCCGACGCTGTGGCGTTTATTTTGCTTTTACTGGGATTAACGGGAATTGTATTTTGAGATGATTAGAGGATTGTTAGAACGAAATTAATTTTTCAACTTCGCTCTCCCGTTCCCTCCCGTCGCCTAACTGTAGCAGAAAAAATTTTGCTTTGCAAGACGCTGTTCAAAAATTTTTCAGGCAGGCGGCAAAAAATATTGTATTCACGCCGTCGCGGGCTTGAATTTGCCGGGCGCGGTGAATATAATATGCGACGGTTATTTACAGCACGTCATTTGAAAGGATGAACTTAAGTGGCAAACGTCGACAAGGAAGCTCTTGCCCTGCACAAAAATCATCACGGCAAGCTCGAAGTTCGCAGTAAAGTTGCGCTCAACACGAACAAAGATTTGACTTTGGCTTACACGCCGGGCGTGGCGGCTCCCTGTCTGGAAATTAAGGACGACTTCGACAAGATTTACGATTACACCAACCGCGGCAACTTGGTCGCCGTCGTCACCAACGGCACGGCTGTCCTCGGTCTCGGCGACATCGGCGCGGGTGCCGGTCTGCCCGTCATGGAAGGCAAAGCGATTCTGTTTAAAGGTTTCGCGGGCGTCGACGCAATTCCGATTTGCCTTGACACGAAAAGCGTTCCCGAAATTATCAAGACGATTCAGCTTATGGCTCCGAGTTTCGGCGGCATCAACCTCGAAGACATCAAGGCTCCCGAATGTTTTGACATCGAACACGCGCTCAAAGACAGCGTCGACATACCCGTCTTTCACGACGACCAACACGGCACGGCGATTGTCGTCGCGGCGGCTTTGATTAACGCTTTGCGGCTCGTCGGCAAAAAATTCGACGAAATTAAAGTTGTCGTCAACGGCGCGGGCGCGGCAGGTATGGCGATAACTTACTTGATTCAGAAAATGGGCGCACGTGACGTTTTGCTTTGCGATTCGACGGGCGCAATTTACCAAGGTCGCGGCAAAGGCATGAATCCGTACAAAGATCAAATTGCCGCCGTCACCAACTTCGACAAGGAAGCCGGTCAACTCGTCGACGTGATTCACGGCGCGGACGTTTTTATCGGCGTGTCGAAGGCGAATTTGTTGACTGCCGACATGGTCAAGATGATGAATTCCGACGCGATTATTTTGGCAATGGCTAATCCCGTGCCCGAAATCATGCCCGAAGTTGCCAAAGCCGCAGGTGCTCGCGTTGTCGCAACGGGGCGCAGTGACTTCCCGAATCAGGTCAACAATCTGTTGGCGTTCCCCGGCATTTTCCGCGGTGCTTTGGACGTGCGGGCGACCGACGTCAACGAGGAAATGAAAATCGCCGCCGCGTACGCCATTGCGTCACTTGTCAGCGACGACGAACTCAACGAAGATCACGTTATCACGACGCCTTTTGACGAACGTGTTGCTCCGACCGTTGCCGCCGCCGTCGCGAAGGCCGCCATTGATTCGGGCATTGCGCGCAACAAAGACGTCACGCCCGAACAGGTTGCCGAACATACGCGGGAATTGTTGGCTAACATGAAAAATCAGTAAAGCGGACATTTGCGTACGAACGCGGCGACAACGCTTGAACGTTGACAACGTCGCGGATTGCTCCAATTGTTCCGCCGCTTTTAAAGCGGCGCGCTCGTAGTCCAGTGGATAGGACGTAAGCCTCCGGAGCTTGAAGCGTGGGTTCGATTCCCGCCGAGCGCACCAACATAGTGGTTAGTGGTTAGTGATTAAAAAATTGCTGACTTAACGATAAAAGCGGTTCCGACAATCGGAGCCGCTTTTGATTTTGCCGTAACGTGCAGAAAGTTATCAGTGATGAGCCAGTTTGGCAATGGCCATTTCAATTGTCCTGATGAATTTGCTGTGCATACTGGTGCCGTAAAGTTCGCCGTCGACAAACAATTTCGACCCGCCGTTTCCGACGGACACGAATTCGTAGTGACGAATTTGACCGTCGCGCAAAATGTCACAACGAATGTCGAGCGGCACGTCGATGCCATAGTCTTTGTTGTACTCCAAAGTGCCCGCAACGACGTAATAGTCGACGCCTTCCCAATTCAAAACCCAGGTGTCTTCCGCAGGTTCGGCGGCCTGTGCTTGAACTGTCGCGAAAACAATCGTCAGACCGACAATCGCCGCAAGTAAAAATTTTTTCATGACTTGATGCCTCCGTTAATTTTTGGAACGAGCGCGCAAAATGATTTCGCCCGTCAAACCGTCCGCTGCCTCAAAACGTAAATCACGTTCGCCCGACGGCACGTCGATAAAAGTTTCGCCCGACTTGTCAACGGTGAGTTCTTTGCCTTCGACGCGGATAATCAGCTTGCCCGCAGAAATTTTCGCGTCGACGTGAATCGCTGAGCCGTCGGGAACTTTTATGAAGCCGTTACTGCTGTTGCCGTTGGTGGTCACGTCATTCGCGGTGATTTTTATCTCGTTGTCGACCGACGCGGTTCTGAAGGAGCCCGGCTCGATTTCGACCGTCGAATCGCCGCCGCAACCGACGACGATAAAAGCCGTCAAGACAATCAGCGCGAGTAAAAATTTTTTCACGGTTATCAACCTCCTTTCGTTGACGAAATTTTACTGCGCGGCGTCGACGAATTCAACGAACAGTTTTCAAGTTGTGACTGCAGTTTTCGATTGCCGTCAAGCGAAAAAAATCAGCGGTTCCGAAAAACTCGGAGCCGCTTTTGATTTTGCCGGGATATTCGAGTGTCGCGATAAATTACGGTCGCCGAAACGCTGCGGTGAACTCAAATTGTTCCGTCGCTTTTAAAGCGACCGTCACGCTTGTGCTTTTGTTTTTGCGTGAACTTCGCCGCAACTTACCTGCGATAAATAAGTTTGTCGCAGATGGCGTTGTACATGGCTTTGACGAAACGATTTCTCTGCGAATCGCCGTACAGTTCGCCGTCAACGTACAAAACCGCGTAACCTCTGGCTCTGAATTCGTAATGACGAATTTTGCCGTTGTGCGCCACACGACAGCTGAATTCGGGCGCGGCGTCGACATTGACATTGCGATAATCCAAACTGCCCGCCTTGACATAATAGTCGTAGCCGTCCCACGACAAAACGTAAGTGTCTTGACCGGGATAAGCCGCCTCAACCTGCGCGGTTGCAAAAACAATCGTCAAGCCGACAATCGCCGCGAGTAAAAATTTTTTCATGGCGTGACCTCCTCGCTACAGTTCAATCAATGATGAAGTAATGTCCGCACCTGTGACAAAACCAACTGTGTTGCCACGCCTTGTAATCTCGCGGCCATTGATTTGAATTGTAATCCATTGCCTCTTTAATCGAAATTGCCTGCCCTAAAGCCGCTAAAACGAAAATAATGCTGACGATTGTCCAATTCCACAAATAAAAGAGACCGGCAATTCCCAAGCAACCCAAAAGTGCGCCGTAAGGTTCATCATGTTTGGCGGGCGGCGCGACGGATTGCGCAAGAGCCGTGCTTTCCGTGCCCGACGTTTCGACGGTATTATCGCCGCTCCTGGACGTATAAGAGTGATCGACCGTGCCCGATTGATAAATCACCGAACATTTTTGAATGTTGTCGGAACTGCACTTGGGACAAATCAATTTTTCTGCCATAACTTCATCCTCCGTAAAAAATTTTGTTAAGCCTG
>JAFVBP010000083.1 GCA_017479925.1 Selenomonadaceae bacterium
AAACTTTTTTTGATTCGATCGCGTTCGTCGGCGTCTTCTTCGGAAGTGAACTTTGAAACGCTCATGTCCAGTTCGTTGCCCAACATTTTGACGACGGCGTCAATTTGGCGAATTTCGTCCGTCGACGGCTTGTTTTCGCTATAGTCAACGTCGCGCAGAGTCGTCGCCCCGCAGTAAACCAAAATTTGATTGTCGTGACGAAAATTTTCAATCGCCTGACGAAGCGCGGGAATTTTTTCGGCGGCACCTGCCACAAGTCGCGCACGCTTGATGAGCAACATTTTCGCCTGTTCGTTGAAGGTAACGTTGCCGTGCTTGTCGCGCAGAACGCCCTTGCGAATTTTGGCGGTGAGTTCCGAATAAATTTCGCGTTCGTCGGCGGTGAGCGAAACAATCACGGGAAAATACTTGTACGGCACGAGCATACCCGCGTTAATGGCGTCGCCGAGCGAATATTCGACGCATTTTTCGCCGAAGTAATCGTAAAGTTTTTGCGTGCCTTGAGCGTCGCCGTGTCGGTCAATAGTCGCCGAAAGTGCCAATCTGTACGGGATATTTTCAAGCAAGGTCGTGCTCAAATGTTTCGCGCCGAAATTGTGAGCTTCGTCGACGACAAGCAAAACATTGCCCGAAAGTTTTTTCACGAGGTGCCGAACGTTATCCGTCGAAAAAGTTGCGTTGGTGAAAATCGCGCAGAAAAATTTCTTCGTGCCCGCGTTGAAAGTTTTCGTTGCGGAAGTGAGACGTTCGCGCCAATTTTTTTGCGACGACGCCGAATAACAGACAATCGGTCGCATGTTGAACGCCGCAATGTCCGTTCGCCACTGCTCAACCAAATGCTGATACGGGCAGACGATGAGCACGGCGAGATTTTTTTTGTCCGCGAAAAGTTTGCAGACCGCCGCAAGTGCCGTGAAAGTTTTGCCCGTGCCCGTCGCCATGTCGAAAATCCCGCGATAATTTCTGCGCGTCCACTCGTCGACGGCGGCAAGTTGATAATCGCGCAAATTGACGTTCGCGGGCACGGTCGGGAATTTTTCGCTTGACACGTCGACGGATTGAATCGCAGCTTCGTCGCGTGAAAAATTTTCGGCTTTGTGAATCGACGTGTTGTCGACCACATGCGGGCGAAAATTTTCTTCGGGCACGGCAACGAAATCCGAAACTTTCACGCCGCGAACGCGATTGTTCCACAGCGCGTCAAAGGCAGCAATTTTCAACGCAACTCTGTCGGCGTCAGTCCGCGAGGCGAACACGTCAATCACGTCGCAGTTGTCGGCAAAGGCGTTGGCACTTTCGTTCATTGAGCCGGAAAAAGCGACGACATTGCCGTCCGCGTCTTGCAAGATGCCAAGTTTTTCGTGAAACATGCCGAAGTTGCCCGCGTTTTCAAGTTCGGCGATTTTGAATTCGAGCCGACCCGCCGCGATTAAATTGCTCAGCAAACTCGTGCGACGAAGATTTTTTTCGCGAAGCAACATTTCAGTCGTGACGGTGCCGCGCCGTGTGAAGCCGTCGCGAATCGCCGCAATGTCTTCCGCCGACAGTTGCGGTGACGTGACAATTTGAATCTTGCCGCCGTTTTCAATCAGCCCGCGAATGCCCGCGCCGATCAAGTCAAACGCCGTCGACGAAAAAAATCCGACCGCACGTTGATAAATAATTGCACGCTTGAGCACGGGATTGAAAAAATTTTTCGCCACGTCGTCGAACGGCGAACGATATTCCAATTTTAAATTGAGGTCGCAAAAGTTCATGTTGTTCACCAAAATTCGTTGCCGATGTCGTCAAGCGCGCTTTGCAGTTCGGCAAAATCTTCGTCGGTCGTCATGCAATTCACGCTGAAACGAATCGTGCCGTCGGGCATGGTGCCCAAAAATTTGTGAGCGAACGGCGCGCAATGAAGTCCGGCACGCACGGCAATTCCACGCGCCGAAAAAAGTTCGCCCGCCGTGACCGAATCGACGCCGTCAATCACGCAAGAAACAATGCCGACGTAATCGCGCCCGTCGACGTTGCCGATGATTTTCATGAACGGATATTCGGACAGCAACGTCAACAGTCGCCGTCGAGCAATTTGTTCGTCGCGGAAAAGTTTCACCGTCGTTTGACGAGCAATCCATTTCAACGCGGCGTTCAGTCCCGCAAGTCCCGAAATGTTGAGCGTGCCGACTTCAAAACGTTCGGGCAAAGTGTCGGGCAAATTTTGATTCGCGGAGTCAAAGCCCGTGCCGCCGAACAAAATCGGTTCGAGTTCGACAGCGGGATTCATCACGAAACCGCCC
>JAFVBP010000084.1 GCA_017479925.1 Selenomonadaceae bacterium
AAAGACGAATTGTCGCCCGTGCTGGAAAAAATCAAAGCCGCGGATGCCGTCGTTTTCGGCACGCCGATTTACTTTATGAACATATCGGCGGGCATGATTGCCTGTCTCGAACGGTTGCTTTTCGCCAATTACATTTACAGCAACGAAATTCCGACCGTCTTCGGCAAGAAACTTCCGAGCGCATTCGTCTACACAATGAACATGACCGACCGCCACTTCGTGCAATTCAACATGACCGAGCGGCTTGGCATTACCGAAATGTTCACGGGACGGATTCTGGGCGTCGAGCCGAAAATTTTGCGTGCGTTCAATACCGTGCAGTTTAAAGATTATTCGCGCTACGAAAGTTCAATCTTCGACCCCGACGACAAATTTGCTTATCGCGAAAAACAATTTCCCGTCGACTGCAAGGCCGCCTTTGACATCGGGCGAGCGTTGGTTGAGCAATGATTTACTTGCTTACGGTCGCGGCGGCGGTTGCGCTTGTCCTGCTGTACAAATTCCTGCCGACGCGAAAAAATTTCGTCGCCATCTGCGCGGTGCTTGTCGTCGTCTTCGGCGTAAGTGCATTTGTCACCACGCGGCAAGCTCAACGTGAAGAAATTTCGCGTGCACAGCTTGAGGAACTGCAGGCGCGACAAAAAATTTTCAGTGACTGGTACGCTTCATATCAGCGCGACATCGACCGCCTTGACCGCAACTGGCAGACGTATCACAACATCGTTGACGGTTTGCAGTCGGTGGACGCGGACAGTTTCAACGCGGAGGCACTTCACCTTCGGCTTCGCGAACTTGAGCAAGAATCGATTGACGAGCAGATAAAAATTTACGGTTTGACCGCGCCGCAGTCGCTTGACGAACAAAGTCGCACGCACGTCGAAGAAATTATCCGCAAGACGAAAGATTACGTCGACGCGCAGACGCGAACGATCAGTTTGTCCGCTACCGCCGCGCAGTCAATCACGGAACTTGACGCGCTCAAACTCAAACTGCACGACATCATGATTCGCGAGTCGCCCGAAGGACTTTTCACCGCGCCCGAAGTTTCGGCTATTCGTGACGCGTTGGGCGATTGAGGCACTTTTAAAAAGTGCACAAACAACCGGAGTTATCCGCGACGTTACCGCCGTTCAAACGTTGTCACTTCGACGTTTTTGTCGAGAACTTTTTGGAGATGACCGCATGAAGATTCGCATTGCAAACTTGACCGTCGCACTTGACGACGACCGACCGCTTGAGGAAATTGTCGCCGAACGCTTGAAAGTTCCCGTCAAAAAAATTTTGTCCGCGCAGATTGTTCGCCGTGCCGTCGACGCCCGACATTTTCGCGGCGCGCCCGTCAAATTCGTTTACGTCGTCGACGCGGAAGTTCGCGGCAAAGTTAAAAGTGGTCAATGGTCGGTGGTCAGTGAGCAAAAAAACTTTTCGTTGCCGACTAATCACTATCCGCCAGCCACTAACCCGATTGTCGTCGGCTTCGGTCCTGCAGGCATGTTCGCGGCTTTGACTTTGGCGCGCTCAGGCGTTGAACCGATTATTTTTGAACGCGGCGGCGACACTGATTCGCGAGTTGCGGCTGTTGAAAAATTTTTCAGCGGCGGAGCTTTCGACGAAAATTCCAACGTACAATTCGGCGAAGGCGGCGCGGGCACTTTTTCGGACGGCAAGTTGATGACGCGCTTGAACGACCCTGCGGTTGACTTCGTGCTGAAAACTTTCGTCGAGGCGGGTGCGCCCGAAGAAATTCTTCGCGAACAGAAACCGCACGTCGGCACGGACAAACTTCGCGCTGTCGTCAAAAATATTCGGCGGGAAATTCTGTCACGCGGCGGAAAGATTTTCTTCAACGCGCAGGTTACGGATATCGACATTCGCGGCGGCAAAGTCACGGGCGTCATCGTCAACAACTCGGAAAATTTTTCGGCGGATGCGATTTTTCTTGCCGTCGGACACTCGGCACGCGACACTTACGAAATGCTCAACCGTCGCGGCGTCGCAATGACTGCCAAAGATTTCGCCGTCGGTTTGAGGATTGAACACCCGCAGGAATTCATCAACCGCGCTCAATACGGCTTCGATTTTCGCAACCCGAAATTACCCGCCGCCGATTACGTGTTGACGTTCAAGGACGAAATTCGCGGTCGCGGCGCGTACAGTTTTTGCATGTGCCCCGGCGGTCAAGTTGTCGCGGCTGCCTCGGAAGTCGGCGGCGTCGTCACAAACGGCATGAGCAATTTTGCACGTGATTCGGGCGTTGCCAACGGAGCTTTGGTCGTCACCGTCGGCACGAAAGATTTCGGCACGGACGTAATGGCGGGCGTGCGTTTCCAGCGTCACATTGAGCAGTTGGCGTTTTTTTACGGCGGGAAAAATTATCGCGCTCCCGTGCAAAGCGTCGGCGATTTCGTCAACGGAAATGTCGGCTCGAAAATTTTTCTGGTCAAGCCGACTTACCCGATCGGCGTCACGGTTGCGAATTTGCGCGAATGTTTGCCGCGTGACGTTTGGTTGACGATGATTGACGCGCTCAAATATTTCGACAAAAAAATTCCCGGTTTTGCGGCGGCGGACGTGCCGTTGACTGGCGTCGAATCGCGGACGAGTTCACCCGTGCGAATTTTGCGCGACGACATTACTCGGCAGTCGGTCAACGCGGCGGGGCTTTACCCGATTGGCGAAGGCGCGGGCTACGCGGGCGGCATTACAAGTTCGGCTATCGACGGCTTCAAGTCCGCGAAAAATTTTCTTGAAAAAATTTCTCAAACCACTTGATAAATGCTATCAAGTGTGCTACACTGCGTGCAGGCTTTCGTTAAAGCTCTCCTAAAATATAATACATACGCTTGGAAAAGGTCCCGTGCTGCTCACACGGGGCTTTTTTGACGGCGAAAATCGGTCACGGCAACGACTTTTGAACCGTCGGAAACTTGCAATGCGTCAACTTTTGGCGGTAAAAATCGGTCACGGCAACGATGTTTGACGACAAAAAAATACTTCCCAAACGAAAACTTCTGTGCTATAATTCGCGAACGCGTATGAATCAAAAATTATATTTGGGAGGTTTTCACCATGGCGAAATATGTTTGCAGTGTCTGCGGCTACGTTTACGAAGGCGATGCCCCTCCGATTGAGTGCCCGATTTGCAAGGCGCCCGCCGAAAAATTCGTTGAGCAGAGCGGCGAGTTGGTCTTCGCGGATGAGCACGTTGTCGGCGTTGCCAAAGGCGTCGACGAAAAAATCATCGAAGGCTTGCGTCAAAACTTCACGGGCGAATGCACCGAAGTCGGCATGTACCTGGCAATGGCACGCGTCGCACACCGCGAAGGTTATCCCGAAATCGGCGAGGCGTTCCGTCGCTACGCGCTTGAAGAGGCCGAACACGCCGCCAAATTCGCGGAACTTTTGGGCGAAGTCCTCACCGACTCCACCAAAGAAAATCTCAAAGCCCGCGTCGCCGCCGAGCACGGTGCCTGTCAGGGCAAAAAAGATCTCGCCGTGCTTGCCAAAAAACTCAACCTCGACGCAATTCACGACACGGTTCACGAGATGGCAAAAGACGAGGCGCGTCACGGCAAAGGCTTCAAAGGTCTGCTTGACCGTTACTTCGGCTGAACTTTGACGGGCGTTTAAGCGTCCGCGTCACACAAAAAATCAACCGCGTTCCAAACACGGAGCGCGGTTTTTTCGTCGCCGAAAACGCTTGACAGAAATTTTTTCGCGTGATAACATTACGTGCATTGCGGAGGAGTGTCCGAGCGGTTGAAGGTGCTTGACTCGAAATCAAGTGTGGTCACAAGCCACCGTGGGTTCGAATCCCACCCCCTCCGCCATAAAATGAAATTTACAAGCTCGTCGAAAGACGGGCTTTTTTCAATGCGTAATGCGAAATGCACAATGCGTAATAAATTCGACGCAGCGTAACTGTCCGTCGACAAAAACTTTCCGCACGGTTCGACGGCGACGGTTGCGGTCGTGACGGTCGGAGTTTCGAGTTATCGTCGACGCAAACAAAAAACCGACAAGGTCGAAACCCTGTCGGTTGAAGTTGCGGTAAAAATTTTCAGCACTGGAAGGCTTGCAACGAATTCTGCAAACCTTGCGCCAAACGTGCCAATTCGTCTGCGGCGGAGGCGATTTCCTCTGCGGAGGCGGATTGTTGTTGCGACGCGGCGGAAACGCTTTCCATCTCTTTGGAAACGTGCGTGCCTTTTTCGAGAATCTTTTCGGAGCGGTCGCGAATGGTGTACGTCGCATCTTCGACGGCCTTGAGTTCGCCGACCATGTTTTTCGCTTCGATTTCGACTTTCTGCGCGGCGTTGCTGATGTTGTCGAAAGTCGTGCGAAGTCTTTCGACGGAGCGCGTGCCGTCGCGAACGGCGGCGTTGCCTTTTTGCATGGAGTCGACGGCAGCGGTTGTGTCTGCCTGAATGTCGCCGATAAGCGTGCCGATCTTCTGCGCGGCTTCTTGCGATTCTTCGGCGAGCTTGCGGACTTCTTCGGAAACGACGGCGAATCCGCGACCGTGTTCGCCTGCGCGGGCAGCTTCGATAGCGGCGTTCAGAGCAAGCAAGTTCGTCTGTTCGGCGATACCGCTGATAGCTTCGACGATTTGTCCGATTTCCTGCGAACGTTTGCCGAGTTTGTCGACGGTTAAAGCGGAGTCATTAACAATCTTTTCGACGCTGATAATCTGGTTGACTGCGGTCTCGACGGCTTCGGTACCGGCGGAGGCTTGCTCATTGGTTGCCGAAATGTTCGCGGCGACAAGGTCGGAAGTCTTCGCCAAAGTTTCAATGGACTTCAACGCACGGTTGATTGAATCCATTGCGTCGTTGACGTAACTTTGTTGTTCGACGACGGCACTTGCCGAGTTGGTGACGGATTGAGCAACCTGTTCGGACGCCTGCGCGCTTTGGTGAGCGGAAGCGGTAAGCTCTTGGCTCGACGCGGCGAACTGGTTGGACGAGTCGCTTGTCTGCTGAATGAGTTTGCTGATTGTCTGACGCATGTCGCGCAACGCAAGGGCAATTTCGCCGAATTCGTCGTCGCGGTCAACGTCAAGCAGATTGGTCTTGCGGAAGTCGCCGTCTTTAAGGCGTTTGAGTGCCTCGACCATGTTGGCAAGCGGATTGGTGACGGCTTTGGTAATCATGAAGCTGAAGAAAATCAACACAAGGAAGGTTACGCCCAGCGTGATAAACACGTTGCGAACTGCAGCCTCGATACCTTCGTTCGACGCGACGATTGTGGCTTCGGCGCGGTCGTAAGCACCCTGTTGCATCTTCAAAATCGCGTCACTGACGGAAACCGCATAAGGCATGATTTCGTTCTGATAGAATTCCAACGCAGCGTTTCTGTGTGCCGCAATGGTAGCCGTGTCGCCGCCGACGGGTGAACGCATCGTGAAGATTTTGTCCGCGCCGACTTTGAATTTCTCCCACTCGCGTTTGGCGGCTTCGACTTCGGCGACGAGTGCCGGGTCAACGGAAACTATCTTCTCGTATTCGGCCAAAGTCTCATTAAGTTCTTGAACGGCCTGATTGTACTTGGTTTGGCGGGATTGGAACAATGTTTGATCTGTCGTCAAAGGTGCCAACGTCGATTGAACCTGCGCGTAACGTACGGCGTGACGGCATCGACCGATGTAAAAGATAGATTTCAAGTAGCGATTGCTGACCGTGTCCAAGTCGCCTTTGGCAGTCATGACGGCGTTGTAACCGACGGCACCGATGACAATTATCCCGAAGAGTGCGATAACGTTGAGAATCAACAACTTGTACGCGACTCGCATGTTGTTCATCCATTGCATAAAACAGATTCCCCCTTTTCGTGGCGGCGTTAAAATTTGTGCCGGCTTGAGATTTTGCGACGGGAGCGCTTCGTCCCGTCAACCGCCTGTCTCAACGTTGAACGAATTCCCGTGTGTCGGGCGTGACTTCCCGTCGTTCGTGCGGTAGTTTAAAACCTTGCAGAAAAATTTCAGCGACCGCCTCCTCCGCAAGCTTCCTCTTTCGTCGTTAGTTTGGTTGTGCCACAAGATTTTAGTTTACTGAAAAAGGAAAGTCAATATTAATCAATCGTCGCTATGATAGCATAACATTTGCCGCGAAGTCTAGGATTCGCGAAATTTTTTTGTCGTTTCGCACGACGGGCGTGGCTGGTGTTACTTTTCTTTTGGCGTGTTGTGTTACTTTTCTTTTGGCGCAAAAGAAAAGTAACCAAAAGAAAACAGCCCGTGTATTTCGCATCACGCGAAATGGCACGGGCGCGGCCGACATCCATGTCGACCGGAATTACCGTTGTTGTCGGTTGTCGTTACGATTCGTCGGTCGCGCTTTGACGATTGCGGTTTGACGATTGCGGTGACGGTCGCGGTTTGACGGTCGCGGCGGTGTCGGTCGAAATTACGCATTTCGCAAAAAAAATCCCTCCGCAACGGAGGGGCAAGTCGTTCGTGAAAGTTGTCTATTTTGTCAAGGCGTCCCAAGCTTCGTCGGCGCGTTCGACGAAAATGTCGCGAATTCGTTTGTTTTCGCCCAGACCCTGCAGGCGCGTTTCGACTTTGAAACCCATTTTTTGCAAGATGACTTTGTGCGAATCGTCTTCGTCGCCCGCCATGTCGTTGTTGGCGTGGTCACCGGCAACCATCATCAGCGGCATCAAGATGATTTTGTCGACCTTGTGCATTTTGAGTTTGCCCGCCCAATCGTCAAGCCGCGGCCAACCTTCGACGGTGTAAATGTGTACGTCGTTGCGTTTCATGCGCCGAAGTTTTTCCTGTATGACCGAGTAATACGCATTTGACGGGTCGGGCGTGCCGTGCGCCATAAGCAAAATCGCGGTGCCTTTTTTGTACGCGGGCAAGTTGAGCGATTCCAAAACCTGCGTCACGTCGTCGCGCTGATTTTCTTGACCTTGCCAATACATGAGCGGCGTCGCGAGCGTCATTTTTTTGAATTGCGTTTTGAACTCGTGGAACAGCGCAATGTCGTACTTGTATTCGATGCCGGGGACAACGCTGAGCGACACCAAAGCAATGCGCGTGTAACCTTCGCGTTTGAGCTGTTCGAGCGTCTGTTCGGGCGTTTGGTAATCGCATTTGCCTTCGTTTTCGGCGATGTGTTTCAAGACGATGTGGCTGGTGAACGCGGTGACGACTTTGGCGTTCGGGTGAGCGGACTGAATTGCTTTTGCCGTCGCGTCAATTGCCTTCGTGCGTTGGTCTTTGAACGTGGTACCGAAACTCAAAACGACAATCGCGTCTTTGTCGGCGGATGTTGCAAGCGCGGGATTTTCGTACTTGAGGACGCCGATTTGAGTCGCCATTTGCAACGCGGCGGGCGGATTGTCAACCTCGTCGCTGAGTTGATAGGCGGCTTCGGCGTGCGCGAACAACAAACTTGAACACGTCACGCCCAAAGCCAAAAGTTTGTGCCAATACTTCATGAAAACTCCTCCTGTCGGTTGTCGGCAATAACCGTCACGAATTCGGATTTCGCCGACAGAGCCTGAATTTTTGTTTGCTTGCTCATACATTTTTGTCGAGGAGTTCCCGCGTAATATTAGCCGTGTCGAAAAGGTTTGTCAAACTTCGGCGGATGTTGTAAAATGCGCGGCAGAAATTTCAAGGAGGCTAAATCGCATGAAGTTCACTTGTTACAAGAACGATCTGGTTGAAGCGTTGCAAATCGTGATTCGCTCCGTCGCTGTCAAGCCGATGACGCCGATTCTGTCGGGCATTTACCTCAAGGCGGACGAACACGCGTTGGAGATGCAGGCGAACAATTTCAGCACGTCGATAATTTTGAAAATCCCCGTCAACACCGAAGTCGGCGGCGAAGTTGTTTTGAGCGGCAAAAAGTTTCAAGATTTTATCCGCAACATGCCGGACGACACGATTACTTTTTTCGGCGAAGACGCTGCCAATGTTTTTTCGATGGAGTCGGGCGGCGCACAAGTCGAACTGTTGACCATGCCGGTTATGGATTTCCCGAAAGTCAAGACGCCCGATACCGACAGGTCGTTCCGCGTTCGTGCGACTTCGCTGAAAAATTTGATTCGCAAAACGGTTTTCGCCGTCGCCAAAGAGGAAGAGCACCCCGTTTTCAAGGGTTGCTGTTTTGAAATTGTCGGTAACCAACTTGCGCTTGTGGCGACGAATTCGCACCGCATTGCCATTGCGAAAGAAATTGTCCGTGACACCGACGACATTCCCGGCAGTTTCGTTGTGCCGCCCGAAACTTTGCGCGGACTCATGCAGTATTTCGACCCGAACGACGTGGAAAATTTCGTCGAGATAAATTATTCGTACCGCTACGTCACGTTCAGATTCAGCAACATCTACATGACTTCGCGGCTTATCGAAGGCGATTTTCCGCCGTACGACCAAATTGTTCCGTCGGACGCAATGACCCGCGTCGAACTCAACAAGGCTGAATTCCGCGCCGCCGTCGATTTCGTTTCGCTCATTGCGCACGAAAACGAGTACAACACGGTTAATTTCGACATCCAGCCCGGCCGCATAAACATTTCGGCTGATTCGCCGACCGTCGGCGAAGCGTCGAAAAAAATGGAAGCTGACGTCATGGGCGACAGTTTGAATATTTCGTTCAACGTCGATTACATTTTGGACGCACTTCGCGCAATGGATTCGCAACGAATTCAACTTTGGCTCAACGGCAGATACGACCCGATTCTCATCCGCGAACTCGACAACGAAAATTATTCCTACGTCGTCACGCCGATACGCACCTGAATGCGCGTCACCGAAATTTCTTTGACGGATTGGCGCAACTTCGCCGCAGTACAGTTGAAATTCGACGACGCGATTAACATTTTTTTGGGACTCAACGCGCAGGGCAAAACCAATTTGCTCGAAGCGATTAATTTCGCCTCGCTCGGACGCGGTCGCGCCGTCAAAGATGCCGAATTCGTTCGCTGGGGACAAAGCAGCGCGTTGTTGCGGATAAAATTTTTCGCCCGCAGCGTCGAACACGTTTTGGCGATTGAAATTTCGCCGAACAAACGCCGCAGAATTTTGTTCGACGCCAACGCGCTCAAGCCCCGCGAACTTGTCGGCAAGCTGAATTCCGTGCTGTTTTCGCCCGAAGATCTGTTCATGTTCAAAGGTTCACCCGTCGCACGCAGAAAATTTCTTGACGCGGAAATTTCGCAGGCGTCGCCCGTGTACTTCGCAAATTTGTCGCGCTACAATCGGCTTGTTGACCAGCGAAACAATCTGCTCAAAAAAATTCGCGACGGTTTTGCACGCGCCGACGAGTTGGATCTTTGGGACGAACAGCTTGCCGAAGTTGCCGAAAAAGTTCTTGCGAAACGTTTGGCGGCGGTCGACAAGCTCAATTTTTTGGCGAACTTGATGCAACGGCGAATTTCCGCGCACAAAGAAAATCTTTCCGTCGTTTACGAAGTGCACGGGCAGGACGCGTCAAACAATCTCACCGAAAATTTTTTGGAAGCTTTGCGTTCGCGAAGATTCGTCGATATCAAGCGCGGTTCAACGACTTTGGGCGCACACCTCGACGACTTGAATTTTTTCGTCAACGGGCACGAACTGAAACTTTTCGGTTCACAGGGACAAATGCGTACCGCCGCGCTTGCACTGAAATTGTCCGAACTGCAATTCATAAAATCCGAAACGGGCGAATATCCGCTTTTGTTGCTCGATGACGTGATGAGCGAACTTGACGCCTCGCGACGCGAAATGTTGTTGGACTTCCTTCGCCGCGAAAAAATTCAAACGCTGATAACCGCCACAGACCGTGCATATTTCCCGCCGCGCAGTTTCGGCAAATTTTTTTTCGTCACGGCGGGCACGCTGACCGAAAGGGTGAATTCCTTTGCTGACGGACATTGAAAGTGCCTTGCGAAAAACCATTCGCTCGCTCGGTCCTGATCTTTACAAAAAATTTTTGAGCGACCACATCGTCGAAAAATGGGATTCGCTCGTCGACAAAAGCGTTTCCGTCGGCATTCGTCCCGTCGTGCTTGAACACGGCGTGCTGTACGTCAAAACCAACAGTGCCGCCGCCAACGACCAGCTGAAATTTTTCACCGAAGAAATCATCGACAACATCAACGACACCATGGGCGACGGCGAACAAATCGTCAAGGAAATTCGTCCCGCCAAAGCGCATCAGCTTGCCGCGTTCAAAGAAAAAACTCCGCCGCCCGAAGAACCCAAAACTTTGGCGGAGACGATTGACGAAATTCCTTTGTCGCCCGAAGAAATTGCCCGTTGCGAACAGTCGGTGCAAAAAATCTCGAACGCCGAACTTCGTGCCGTCGTGTTGCAAACTTCGTTGTCGCAGCTCAAGTCCAACAAGTTCAAAATCTCCAACGGTTGGCACAAGTGCAAAACCTGCGATTCACTCTGCGCGCCGGACGAAACTTTTTGCGAAGTGTGTCGGCTTCGTGAGTACGAAAACATCAAGCGCAAGTTGTTCGACATTCTTTATGACGCGCCGTGGCTCAGTTCCGAGGACGTGCAGAAAATTTTCGCGGAAAAGTTTCCGAATCAAAGCGACCGTTGCCCGATTGATTTTGTGAACTCGACGCGGGCGACGTTGATTCAACAGCTTGCGGGACGGTTGACGCTTGTCGACGCGGACGAAAGCTCGAACGAAATTTTGCGATTGGTAATGCTCGAACGACAGTTGCCGCCCGACAAAGTCACGCCCGCGATAATTCGTCGCACGTTGAGCGAACTGCATTTCAACTTCGCCGACCCGATTCGCTTTCAACGCTACAAGTTCAGCAAGTTCCGCAACCTGCAAAGCAATGCGTAATGCGAAATGCGAAATGCGAAATGCGAAATGCGTAATGCGTAATTGTCGACGCGGACGAATGCTTGAATGACAGTTGCCGCCCGACAAAGTCACCTGCAAAGCAATGCGTAATGCGTAATTGTCGACGCGGACGAATGCTTGAATGACAGTTGCCGCCCGACAAAGTCACCTGCAAAGCAATGCGTAATGCGTAATCGGTTGCGCGGATTTTTTTTAAGGAGCTGAAATCATCGTGAGCAATAAACTCCGCATCGAAAAACTTCAAGAACTCATCAAGCAGGAGACCGGCAAGATGCTCCTCAACGACATCAAAGACCCGCGAATCGGCTTCGTGACCGTGACCGACGTGGAAATGACCGGCGACCTGCGCGAGGCGAAAATTTTCGTCAGCATCATGGGCGGCGACGAACAAGTCAAAAATTCGCTCGAAGGTTTGCAAAGCGCACTCGGCTTCATTCGTCGCGAAATCGGCAAGCGAATTCGTCTGCGCTTCACGCCCGAAATTTCGTTCGCGTTAGACACGTCGCTTGACTACGGCGACCACATCCAAAAGCTTTTACTGCAGGTGGAAGGAGACCTCGGCAATGCTGATAACGCTCAAGCAGGCGGCAACGAAAATTCAAGCCGCGAATAAAATTCTGTTGACCGCGCACATCATACCCGACGGCGACGCTGTCGGCTCGACGCTGGCAATGTTGCAGATATTGCGCTCAATCGGCAAGTCCGCGCAGATTTTTATCGACGACACCGTTCGCGAAAACTTGCACGCACTGCCGCATTTCGACGAAATTCGCCGACCCGTCAAAGGCGAAACCTTCGACGCGGATTTACTTTTGATTTTGGACACGTCGCCCGACCGAATCGGAAACGTGCGAAACTTGACCGACGCGCCGATTTTGAACGTCGATCATCACGTCACAAACAGCGGCGAAGGTTATGAGCTGTACGTCGAACCCGACGCCGCCGCGACTTGCGAAATCGTTTACAAGCTTGCCCGTGAACTCGGCGCGGAAATTTCGCTCGACGCGGCGAAATGCATTTACGCGGGCATGGCGACCGACACGGGTTTTTTCCAATACTCGAACACGGGAGCCGACACGTTGCGCATTGCCTCGGAGCTGGTGACTTGCGGCGTGCGTCCCAACGAAATTGCCGAACAGATGGAGCGAAAATCCGTCGCCGAAGTTCGCGACATGACCAAAGCTTTGCAGTCCGCACGAATTTTTTTGGGCGGCAAAGTCGCGGGCATTTTTTTGACGCGTGCCGACTCGACCGAAGGTTTTATCGACTTGATTCGCGTGATTGACGGCGTCGACGTTGCGTTTATGATTAACGACAAAGCCGAAAATTTCTGCCGCGTGAGTATGCGCTCGAAAGGCACCGACGTTGCGACAATCGCAAATTCGCTCGGCGGCGGCGGACACATTCGGGCGGCGGGTTGCACGCTGAAGACTTCGCTTGACGAGGCGACGAAAATTCTTGTCGCGGCTATCGGCAAGGCGTTGCACGTCGACAATCTTTCGGACGCGGGCACGCCGCTTTCGGAAATCGATTGATGGACGGTTTCGTCAACCTGCACAAGCCCGCGGGCATGACCAGCCACGACGCGGTTAATCGTGTGCGAAAAATTTTCATGACGCGCAAAGTCGGACACGCGGGAACGCTCGACCCTGCCGCTTCGGGAGTTTTGCCCGTCGCAGTCAATCGCGCCACGAAATTTTTGGAATACCTGTCCGCCCGCGAAAAAAGTTATCGCGCTGAAATTCTTTTCGGCACGGCGACCAATTCGGGCGACTTGGACGGCGAAGTTGTTGCCCGCGCCGAAAATTTTTCAGTGACCGTCGACGAAATCAAGTCCGCGCTGAAATTTTTCGTCGGCGAAATTGAGCAAACTCCGCCGAAGTTTTCCGCGATAAAAATTCACGGTCGCAAAGCTTACGACTTGGCGCGCAAGAATTTGGATTTCGACATGCCGACCCGCCGCGTGAAAATTTTTCGACTTGAACTTGTCGACGCAACGGACATTTCCGCGACGATTGACGTTGATTGTTCGGCGGGCACGTACATCCGATCTTTGGCGGTTGACTTGGGCGCACGATTGAACTTGCCCGCGACGTTGAAAAAATTGATTCGCCTGCGCGTCGGCGACTTCACGCTTGCCGATTCGGTGACCTTCGACGAACTCGACGAAAGTTGTTTGCGACCGATTGACGCTTGCTTGAAACATCTGCCGAAGTTCAACTTGCCCGAACGTCGAATTCGCGCCTTCATGAACGGTTTGCCCACGACTGTCAACTCGGCGGACGAAAATTTCTTGCGCGTCATGTCGGGCGGAAAATTCTTGGGCGTCGGCAAAATTTCGGGCGGCGAATTGCGCTCAACCAAAATCGTTTGACGGGCTTGCAAAAAGTTCACGCGTCGCATATAATTTCGCCGACAAACAAAAATGCCCCGACCGAAGTCGAGGCGAAGTGCTTGAAGGCGGTTTTGCCCCCGGATATATAGGAAACGCAGGTTAAACCTTTTGACAGTCGCCTAAAGTGGGGACTCAGGCGGCTGTTTTGCTAAGAAGAAGCAGAATCGCTCCAGTAAGCAATGTCACGCGGATTATGATTCTAATCACACGCATCGTCGTCACCCCTTTCTCGGGGGACTTCGAGATTCAAACCGCCCTTGCCGCAAGGCATCAAGCAAGGTCGATTATAACAGTTGCGTCGCCCAAATTCAAGGCGGCGTTATTTTTTTGCGCACACAGCGACAACGTCGGTAAACTTTGCAATGCGCGGGCAAGTGGTGTATTATCTGCGCGAGGTGATTGAAATGTGTTTGGCATTTCCCGCGAAAATTTTGGCGATTGACGGCGACTTGGCGACGGTCGAGCGTGCGGGCGTGAAACGTTCGGCAAGCTTGATGCTGTTGCCCGAAGCGAAAGTCGGCGACTTCGTGCTGATACACGCGGGTTTCGCAATGCAAACGATTGACGAGAGCGAAGTTCAAATCCGCGACGCCTTGGTTGCCGAAATGAACGGAGCACCGCGCACGGTCGAAAGTCTGTCGGAGGTCTTGTGATGGCGGACACGTTGAAACTCGTCAAAAAAATTTCGCGGCTCAGTGACGGCAAGCCTCGCCTGCGTTTCATGGAAGTTTGCGGCACGCACACCGTCGCGATTTTTCGTTCGGGCATTCGGCAAATTTTGCCCGAAAACGTCGAACTCGTTTCAGGACCGGGCTGTCCCGTTTGCGTCACCGAAAACGATTTTGTCGACAAGGCAATCGCTTACGCACGCAAGAAAAATTTTATCGTGGCGACGTTCGGCGACATGCTCAAAGTGCCCGGCACGCGTTCGACATTGGCACGAGAGGCCGCTAACGGCGCACGCGTCGAAGTCGTTTATTCGCCGCTGGACTGTCTGGAAATCGCGAAGAAACATCCGCGCAAGTCGGTAATTTTTTTGGCGGTCGGCTTCGAGACGACGGCTCCGACGCAAGCCGCGACGGTCTTGGCGGCACAATCACAAGGCGTGAAAAATTTGTTCATGCTGTCGGCGCAGAAACTCGTTCCGCCCGCGTTGAGATTTTTGCTTGACGACGCGGCGGTCAACGTCGACGGTTTTTTGTTGCCGGGACACGTGGCGGTTGTCACGGGCGCGGACGAATTCAACTTCCTTGCGGACGAATTCAAAATCCCGTCGGCGATAAGCGGCTTCGAGGCGGACGAAATTTTGACGGCGTTGGTCAGTCTGCTTGAACAAGTCGACACGGCTCAAGTTCGCGTCGCCAACGATTATCGCAAGGTCGTCACAGCTCAAGGCAACGTCACCGCGAAAAAATTTCTCGCGCAGGTTTACGAAGTCACGGACGCTTCGTGGCGCGGCATGGGCACGATTGCGAATTCGGGCTTGAAGTTGCGCGACGAATTTGCCGACTTCGACATTGAACGCGTCGAGCCTGTCGAAGTTGAACGCGTCGAAAAAAAATCTGCCTGTCGTTGCGGCGAAGTTTTGCGCGGTATCGTCAAGCCGACGGATTGTCCGCTTTTCGGCAAGGTCTGTCAGCCGCTTCACGCCATCGGCGCGTGCATGGTTTCCGTCGAAGGCGTCTGCGCGGCGTGGTTCAAGTACGGCGGCGGGAAATTCAATTTTTGATTCGGCGACACCGATTCAATTCACGACAACAAAAAAGCGCGTCCCCAAAACTCGGAGGCGTGCTTTTTGATTTTCACATGACGTATTGCAAAAATTTGTCTTCGTCAGGCAGGTAGAGCAACATCAAAATTTCGGGCAACGCGCAAGTTTCTTTGATTTTTTCGCGTAACTCTCGTCACAGGAAGACAATCGCTCCGCACCTTTCGGATGAGTATGTACGAAGCCGATAAAAGCAATTTCCGTTGCCGCCCACTCGCGAATTATTTCGTTGAGTTTGCGAACGTCGGGAACGTAATTGTTTTTCTTCGTGGTGCCCGTAATGTCGGGATAAAATTTTGTCACGACATGTCTGCCGTCAACACCAAGTATAACGCCCGTTTCGGGAAGGCACAAAGTTTTTCTGATCTCGTCGAGCACTGTATCCTTGATTCGGCAATTATTTCCGCGAATCGTAATCACCGAACTTGCAACTGCCACAACACACATATGCGAATTTGTTTTCGGGAACCGTCACGGGGATGATTTTTTCGTTTCAACTTTCTGCTCAACAACTTTCATGAGTTATTAACCTCCCAAAATATAACACGCACTTGGAACAGAAATTTTATCAACCTCCCTGTGGTACTGTCCGCTAAGAAATAGTGATATGAACTGCGGATTCACAAGGCTGCCATTATCGACAAAGCGGGCAAAGTCCTCGTCAAACGAATCAGATTTGCCAACTCCCATTCAGGCTTTCTCAAACTCATGGAAACGGTCAGAAAGCTCGACGCACCTGTCGAATTCGGTATGGAATTTACCGCAACGTTTCTTCAACGCCGACACTGCTTCCGATTCAAACGCAAGATTATAGTTCTGCTAGGCCGGACTTTTCACGAATACGAGAAACTTTTTTCCGATGCCTTCGGCAAATCCTCCGTCGAACCGGCTGATCTTTTGAGTAAAGCTAAACGCGCCGATGGTATCAGCCGCTTTTCGTCGAAAGAAAATTTTGCACTTCCCGCCACGAAGTAGTTTCGCCGCTTGCAAGCTCGCGTTGAATTCGATAGTCAGCGAACTTCCGACTTGTTGTAACACTCAATGCCGCGTCGTAAAGGTGAACGGCAATGTTAACTGAATTAAAGCCTTGTGCTTTTGAACTGTCAAGATATCTTTACAAATTGACCGTTCGAGCCGCGGCGCAGGTTGGCGAATGCCGTTGAACCAATTTTGAACCGTGCTTTTGCGGCGCGCCCAAAAATTTGGCGGTCTGCTTGATGTTAAGTCCGGCTTTGTGTGCCTCGTAACGCCGTGTGGAAATATTTTTCGTTGCCGAATTCAATCACGTTGACAATCGAATCGCCGCGATAATCTGTCGTGCGCCTTCACAACCAAAGCCGAGGCACGATTGACGCCCGAAGAACACAAAGCGAAAAATCGTCGTGTCTTATTCAAATTTGGCGCGGTGGTTTTGGCAATCGTCGCATACGCAACTTTTTCTGAGCCGTCGAAGCCGTCAACTTATCAACCGCCGCCGTCGAAAGTTGATCAGACCGTCAGCAATAAAAAGCCCGAAGTCACTCACCTCGAACAATCAATGCTGACGGAGTCATACGACGCAATTCAGCGAATCACGAGGCATCACGTCACGGCTGTTTGAATACGACGAACAAGTCACCCCCGACGGCAATATTTCGACGCACGGCTTTATTGAGGTTGACAGCGACGGTGCCAAACGACAATTTTGGTTGTTACCAACGCCGGCGTGCGATATCGTTCTGCGGCTCAAGGTTGATTCACAACTGATTTACTCGGTCGACGGCAGGTAATTTTTTTCGCGACGGAGCCGCAATTTCGCACGTTTCCAAGACGCGGAACTTTCAAGCACGGCAACAATTTCGTCGTCGCTCAAGTACGCGGATTTTTCGGGCTCCTCGACAAAAACGTCGCCCAACTCAAAACGCATTCGGTCAAGACCGCGTTCGCCGATTTTCGACGGGTCGTAGCTGTACGTCATGCCACGCAGTCCGCGAGATAAACCGCAAGCGCGTCGGAAGTTTTGCGCATGTCGTAGGCGATTATCGCTTCGACGAAGTCCGTGTGACTGCCGTCCTGCCGCTCGAACGTGTCAACCGCAATGTAATCCGAATTGTTCAACATCCACGTGAACATATAGCCCGCGCTCGGCTCGTCAATCTGCGGCGTGTCGGGCGTGTACAAAA